>CAYPDN010000402.1:0-3624 GCA_964409445.1 uncultured Granulosicoccaceae bacterium | reverse complement strand
TGCTTTGATGGCACATCAGGCGTGGCATCCGAAGGCGAAATACCATCTGCCAGCAGCCTGGATTCAGTATCGTCTATAAAAGTAAATTTCTTTCTATCTGTACTCGCTGCCTCAAACCACAGTGGCTTAAAGTTATGTAGATTTTTATCAGACTGATCAAAGTAGCGTCTGCTGAACGGCTGCAATGGATGTTGCATTGTACTAATAGCAATATCACCACTAGCGCTCTTATAAGAAGCATTTAGATAGGTGAGCAGCTCTGTAACCACGGTTGCCGACGCTTTATCGGTATTGTCCCTTACATCTTTGCCGACAAAACTCAGATAAAAAACCTCACGGGCAGACAACAACGTTTCGAGGAACAGATAACGATCATCATTCGCTCGTGTGCGATCACCACGGCGAGGCTGCTGCACAGTCAGGTCAAACGACATCGGTCGATCCTGACGTGGGAAGTCATCTGCATTCATCCCCAGTAAACAAATCACCCGAAATGGAATGCAACGCATCGGCACCATGTTTGAAAAAGTTACCTTGCCCGTTAAGAACTGCCGAACATTGCTGTTGTCATCGAGCACAGATTGAACAATTTCAGTCAGTACCTGCAAATTGATAACAGTCTCACCTGCCTCAGAGACTGCAGCAATCAGCGCATCCCGAAAAGACCGCAGCGCATAATCTTCACTGTGATCCGGTGTAAAGAATGCTTCTGCAAGTTGGTCCAGTTGATCCAGCCACTCAAGCGGCAGACATTCCAAACCTGCAAGTCGCTTGCGCCAGTGCTGTGCCAGATCGATAATCAGTTGTAGCTTTTCGAGCCGGTCGCTGTCTGTTCCTTCGACTTCACTGTAAGGTGCTACACCCTCGTAGAGTAGTTCCTCTGTAGCAGGCATTGCATAGCCTACAAACATTCTCTTAAAACCAAAATGCCAGCTGTTGGTATCAACTGCAGGCAAACCAAGATCAGTGCGCATATCCGCATCCAGTGACCAGCGGATACCGCTTTCCTGAATCCATTGATGCAAGCGACTCAGGTCAGTTCGTTCAAATTTAAATTTTCGACGCACAGCAGGCACTTGCAACAATGCAAATACTTCAGTCGATTCGAAACGGGACTCGGGCAACTGCAGCAATAGCAATAATGCTTCGAGCAACTGTTGCTCTGCACGCAGTCGCCGGTCGGAAATTGACCAGGGTATTTTTTGATTTGATGGAGCCGTATCGAATACAGCATTGACAAACGGTGCGTACTTATCAATGTCTGGTGCCATCACGATAATATCGCGTGGAGCAAGACCAGGCATACTCGCAAACAAATTTAATAGCTGGTCGTGAAGGATCTGCACTTCCCGCAATGGGCTGTGGGCACTATGAATACAAATAGATCGATCGTTTTCAGCAACCGCACCACCTGAACCATCGCTTTTATCTTCAAGCAGCAAAATGTCACGCTGCACTGCGTGCAGCAGTGATTGATCTGCAGGTTCAATGAATGATTCTGTTTCTTCTACCTGACGCTCCAGCAGTTGATCAAGGAACGCCTGACCCGCATGACCCCATGAGGCAAGCAGCGGGTTGCCTACATCGAGCAAGCCGGTGGGATCCTCTTCTTTTTCAGGTCGCGACCGGTAGGCGATCGCGCGCCTGCGCGCCTGTGATTTTTCATCTTTTATATCAGCCCAGTATTCAGCACACGGGTTCAGATAGTAGATACAAACATCGCTGTGTAAACTAATACACTGCAACAGATCGATATACACAGGTGCCATGTCTGAAACACCAAATACCGAGACGCGCTCTGGTAGTGCTGTTTTTGGTGAAGTTTGAGACTCACTGACAAGGGTAGTTCGAAGATCACCCCACGTGTATGGAGTGTCTTGTGCGATGGATCGCCAAAGCACAGCTTGCCAATGCACTTCCCTGCCCTGCTGCCACGCGTCAATTAAATCTGTACGGTAGATCAGGTAGCGCTCATAAGTCCCTGCAATGCGTCCTGCAAGCTGGAATCTTTGCAGTCCGGTGAGATCATCCTGCAAATAAACCTGCAACTCTGCAAAAGCAGACTGGGATAGAAAACCCGGCAACAGTTCATATATCTGCCATTGCAGGCGGGTCGAATTACGTTGCGGAGGTTCCGGCAGATCTTCAATCCAGCACTGCGCTGACTGCCAGATAAATTGAGCCGGAGAAACGAATCTGAGATTGGCACTGATGCCGTCGTGATCGGCGATGCGTTGCTGTAACCAGCGTGACATCCCGGGGTTTTCCACAACGATGACTTCAGCGCAAAACGGATCACCCCGGTTAATGCGGGTTAATAACTGATCGAGCAGACTCTCAAGATGATTACTGCTGTGAACTTGAAGCATCGCACTCCGCTATTTCCGGCTATGCCGCAATGACTCTGGACCGCAGACAAGAGACAGATGAGTAAGCTTCAAATAATAACAGCTTATGACACCATTCAAACGCACATAACGTTAACCAGCAAGCCCGGTAGCTGTAGCGACAATGACCGATTCAAAAAAGGTCACTTGCCCTCCCTCCTCGACTGAGTTGTCGCGCCGATCTACCTTCAGCTCCAGATTTGATCCACCGGCATCACGTGCTTTCTGCGACGCCAGCGCACTGGCAACCTCAGTTGCCCAGACCGCGGCGAGCTCCAGATCATCGAATTCTCTCTGTTTCTGCGGCGCATGCACCACTACACGCATTTGCCCGGCCACAGGGCTAATTGTAATTTGCGCAGACTGACGCACCACACCCACAACAGCACCCACAGCATTAGCTACTTCCGCGTGCTCTGGCACCACTACCTCGGCATCCAAAAACTCAGCAATAGGAGGATAAAAACTTTGCGCCGGAGCACCGATCCCGATTACAGGAACATTGAGCTGTGCCGTCATCGCAAGCCATGGTGGCTTTGTCTCTCCACCGTCAGTGGCTACTTCATTGGCGAACATGCGCTCAAGTAACGCACGATTGCGCGGGTGCAGCGCGCTGCCAAATTTACCTTCAGCATCATTGATCATTGCTGTCATTAAACACAACGCCGATTGTCGCGACATTTGCTTAAGCATACTGCGGCTATACGCTTGCGGACTGGAGTAACTCTGACCAAGATTAAACTCACTGTAGCGACTGAGCAATGTTGCACCAAGCACAGAAGCCTCCGTTGACCAGTCGGTCTGCCATTCACAAACGTGCGCAGCATCCGTCGGTGTAAAACCCGCAAGGGTTAAAATGCCCATTTCAATCAAACGCTTCATAGCCAGAGAAAAGTGCCGCTCGGCAAATACCGACTGCATCGATTGCGGATGGTTTTTTACTTCGTTAATTAAAGAACGCTGTTGCTGGGTAAGGCGGATCGATTCACCCGGTTCAGACATCAATACAATAAAACGCGCCATATTGGTTTTGGTCCAGGACGCATCGACGAAACCCTGCAGATCAGAAATGATCTTTGGATAGCGCGTTGCCAATCCACACAGAGGCATAACCTTGTGCGGGCCAAAGTAAACTCGCGCTGCTCCCGGTTATAAAGAATTTCACTGTCACCACCCAGACCGTGGGTATCGATTTGTACCGCCTCGACCATTGTTCGCCAGCCGTTAACGCTTGCAC
>CAYPDN010000401.1:0-3634 GCA_964409445.1 uncultured Granulosicoccaceae bacterium | reverse complement strand
CATACATCAGTTCATCGACAATGCTGAACTTAAGATTGAAGCGACGCTTCATCTCAACCAGCCACTGATGCAGCAGTGGCTCCGGGACAATAATAAGGACGCGTGATATTTGATCGCGCACCAGCTGGCTGTGGATGACCATGCCCGCTTCTATGGTTTTACCCAGCCCGACTTCGTCCGCGAGTAGTACCCTGGGTTGCAGGCGCGATGCGACTTCGTTGGCAATGTAGAGTTGATGTGGGATAAGGTCGACTCTGGCGCCGCACAACCCGTTTACCTGTGTGCGCGCCAGTCGCTGCTCAACTTCGCGAGTTGTAAGACGGATGTGGTAGCGGCGTTCGCGATCAAACTGTCCGTTAAAGAGTTTGTCTGACGGGCGATTGAACTGCATGAAGTTGTCGAGCTGTGTTTCGCTAATCGTCGCGCGCGACCCGTCATCGGCGACGCCGTGGTAGGCGAGCAACCCATCAATCTCTTCCACGTCATTGATTATTATGCTGCGTTCATCAGAGCCTGTGATTCGGTCGCCGGGACCAAACTGGACGCGGGTTAGTGGTGCAGATTCTGATGAGTAAGTGCGTATTTCACCGCTGGCCATGTAGACGATGGTGACCAGCCGATGTTCGGTTTTCAGGATGGTGCCAAGGCCAAGATCATTTTCTGTGTCGCTTATCCAGCGCTGGCCGGGGATGAAACTCTGCATCTATTTATTTTCGTTTTTTGTGCCTGTCTGGAGGTTCGATTGTAATCGCTAATGCCTGCGCTTTCCATTTGTCATTAGCCTGATAGTCCGACAATTTAGATTCCCTTATATCCGTCATGTGGCGGATAGTTGAAGGTGTGATCTGAGGTGTGTGGCGAGATTGTTCGCGCAGGGGGTGTTGTTAGCCGAAAGTATCCTTAACCTGATCCCTGAGAATATTCTTCTGCACCTTGCCCATTGTATTTCGCGGCAAAGCATCCAACAGCAGATACTCTTTTGGCTGTTTGAATTTTGCCAGTGTCTCTGAGGCTGCAGCTTTGATGGAATCAAGATCAATAGTTTGATCGGTCTGCGCTACTAACACTGCAACAACGCCCTCACCAAAATCCGGATGCGGAGCCGCAACAACTGCTGATTCGAGCACGCCCGGCTGGTCATCAAGAATCAGCTCGATTTCTTTTGGGTAAACATTGAATCCACCTGAGATGATCAGGTCCTTGTCGCGACCAACAATGTGCAGGTAGCCATCGGTGTCGCGCTTTGCCAGATCACCGGTGATGAAGAATCCGTCCGGTTTGAATTCCTGTGCTGTTTTTTCCGGCATTTGCCAATAGCCTTTAAAGACGTTTGCGCCACGTACCTCCAGTACACCAATTTCGTCTGTGGTTTTTAGCTCGCCAGTTTCCGGATCGACAATGCGGGCTTCAACACCCGGTAGCTCAAACCCGACAGTGCCGGCTCTTCGTTCCCCGTCGTAAGGATTGGACGTACTCATGTTGGTTTCAGTCATGCCGTAGCGCTCCAGTATGCGCTGGCCGGTGCGCGATTCGAATTCTTCGTGAGTTTCTGCAAGTAATGGAGCGCTGCCGGAGATAAACAGTCGCATGTGGCTGACCAGATCATTGGTGAGGCGATCATCTGCAAGCAACCGCGTATAGAATGTTGGTACACCCATCATGGTTGTCGACTTTGGCAGGTAGTGAATGAAGTCGTCGCTGTTATACGCGGACAGGAAGTTACAGCTTCCACCAGCTAACAAAATTGTGTTGGTGGCAACGAATAATCCGTGGGTATGGTAAATCGGTAATCCGTGCAGCAGTACATCTGTATCCGTGAACTGCCAGTAGTCTTTCAGGGTTACTGCGTTCGACAGCAGATTGTGATGAGTTAACATCGCACCTTTTGATCTGCCTGTTGTGCCCGATGTGTACAGAATTGCAGCCAGATCATCGTCGGCTGCCGGTTGCGCAGCTGTGGTTGGCTCCAGTGATTTTGCCTGCTGGTCGAAAGAGCCACCCCCGTCACTGTTGAGTGTCAGCATCTGGCAGTTGTGTGAATTTGCTATTGATCGCAGCCTGGTCTCGGCGGATTCATCACCGACCAGCAGTACCGGTTTGGCGTCGCCGATAAAATACTCTACTTCAGCCGGAGTGTAGGCGGTGTTCAGTGGGAGGAAGACACAACTTTGTTGCACACACGCCAGGTACAGCGCAATTGCCTCCGGTGATTTATTTACCTGCACAGCTACCCGGTCGCCGGGTTTAGCACCGATTGAGTCCAGTAGCGTGGCATAGCGACCCGCGGTTTCGATCAGATCCAGATAGCTCCAGTCGGGTCTGTCTTTTAAATGCAGCAGCGTTTTTGAATTAGCTTTGTGTGGCGCAATCAGCGCATCGTAAAGGGTGTTTGGCATGCAGTGTAATTTCCTTACCGGATCACCGTGATCTATCAGCGATAGACTGCATTATTCCGGAGGATTTGTCGATCTGCTGACAGGCTGAGCTGGTTGATGGTGAGGACGCATTTCGGTGTTTTGGACAGCTGTATTGGTATGAAGTATTCAGCAAATCATTCGACTTACTGATGGCAATGGAAGACTGGAGTATTGTTCGGCGGGGGAGAGCCAGTTCAGAGTTGTAGTGGCTTTGAGAAAACCAAACCGGGTGGAGGGTGTGGAGAGGTGATTAATCTTAAACTCTGATATGTGTCGCTGAGCCTGATTAGATTGCGTTGCTAGATTGTGTCATTGGATTGCGTTTGGGGAGACTGCGTTTGGGGTCTCCTTGCAATGATCGCAAGGCAAACAAATGATAAAGCGATACAGGCAATTACTGTCACAGGTGGTCCTTGCAAATGCGTTGTTCCAGGTTGGGTTGGACGATATACGATTTACGCTTTTGGGTGCAGGACATTCGCCTCTATGTTGCCGTTGTTTGCATTCAATTCAGGTCAGGTGCGCTGGTGTGCTTGAAAAGTGTTACCTATGTCTCAGCTTCAGTGTGTGCTGCTACACATCTCGAGTTTAATCAGCGGAATTCGACCATGCGTGGAATTTGTAGCGAACGCATTGTCGACTTTGCTGAATCCACGGACTTAAGCTGTCTCGTGGCTTAATTGGTTGCAGGTGTAATTAGTTTCAGGTTAATTTGTTTTATCCGTGTACTCTCGTTCCGCCTGTAGTTTGACTTTTACCTGGCTCGTATTGATCTGACGACGGCCAACTTCGATCTCCGCAGACTCGCTTTGCTCGCAGGCTGCGATAACGCTTGCCAGCTGGCGGCAGAATCTCAACACGAATTGCTGCTGCACCTGACTTAGGCCGGTGTTAGTTTCGTTATCGGGTTTAACTTCAGAGTTGCTGGCTGACTGTTTGACTGGTCTATCGTTGACTGGTCTATGGTTTTCGTTCTTACCTATACCGTTTCGCGGGTCGTTTATAGAACTTTTGTAGTCTGCAACATGGTCTCTGGTGGCCGAGTCTTCACGATAGCGCTGAGTGCTGCTGTCATTTATTTTTGGCGGGTTCTTTTGCTTTCTCTGTGACGATTGAATTTCACTATTTTCAGGATATTTGTAATTGCTGCTTTTTGGGTTATCCGGGTTTTGATCACCTGGGGGCGAGGTGTATCTGATGTTCATAGCCATTCTCGG
>CAYPDN010000400.1:0-3635 GCA_964409445.1 uncultured Granulosicoccaceae bacterium | reverse complement strand
CTATAAGGCAGTGCGAGTACAGTGCGGTATACCGGGTATGCCAACTGCGAGCTACGCAGTGCCTGAAAAAAAGGGAGACTCTAAAAATTACATGACAGACTTCAGTGGCATTAAGCCTCAGGTAGAGATCTGGGATACCGACCGCTACATGCGCTATATGCCGGAAGCACTTGCTCAAATTCGCGACCGTTTTGGGAGTGAATTAAAAATCCTGCATGACGTGCACCATCGACTGTTGCCACGTGAAGCTGCCGAGTTCGCCAAAGAAGTTGAACCGGTAAAACTTTTCTGGCTTGAAGACCCGACTCCGGCTGAAGATCAGGATGCGCTGAAATTACTGCGACAACATTCAACGGTACCGATAGCTATTGGTGAAGTCTTCAATTCCATCTGGGAGTGCAACAAGCTTATTGAAAACGAACTGATTGATTTCATCAGAGTTGCCGCTACCTACGCCGGCGGTATCACTCACGTTAAGCGCATTGTCGATCTTGCAGGACTGCACCATGTAAAAACCGGATTCCACGGCGCACCAAGCCACTCACCTTTGTGCATGGCAGCGCATGCACACATAAACGCATGGGCTCCGAACTTTGGCATTCAGGAGTATCTTGTGTTGGGCACACCTGCGTGTGACGCTTTGTTTCCATCCGACCATAAAATGGAAGGTGGCCTTATGTATGTCAGTGATGCACCCGGACTGGGAGTCGACTTCGATGAAAAAGAAGCCGAGAAATACAGCTATTCACCCGGCAGTCATCCTGTGGTGCGGCTGGAAGATGGAACGCTCTGGAACTACTGAAATCAGAGCTTCGATAGCTGCAATCGAGCAAATTCCTATACCCTAACCCGTTGAAATTAATGTATTTATTACATTTAAATGTAATTACTATTGAATAAATAATTATAATTGCCAATAATAAATATGTATTTTCACATTAGGCAATCTGATGAAAATCAGCGCAAAAGAAAAGGAACAGACGCGAATCCGCTTGCTGGAGGCTGCAGTCGATGTAATTACAGAAAAGGGATTTCGATCCGCCTCAATGCGGGAAATCGCAAAAAGAGCGGAAGTCGGCGATGCCACTATTTACAACTATTTTCCAAGCAAAGAAAAACTGTTGTACGGCTACTGCGAGTATGTTCAACAACAAGTCATTGCAGAACTGAAGTCAATCGACGACTTCCACGAATACACACTTAAAGAGCAACTGCACCAGTTCACCGAAACACAGCTGCAGCTATGGTTGCCGGCAAGAGAGTTTCTAAAAGAAGTTTATGAACTGACTTACGCATCACCGGTAGCTGGTTATGAAAGACTAGAGACAACCCGCGAGCTCTATACCTCAGTTGTTATTGACTTACTTGATGCCGCGATTGGGGCTGGTGAAATACCGGACCAGCCCTACAAAGAACTGCTGCCACGTCTTTGCTGGGACTATACCAACGCTATTCTCGCCTACTGGCTGGCAGACGATTCAGAGCAGTTTTCCAACACTACTCAAGTTGTTGATCAAAGCATTGAGATTGCCTTTCAGCTTTTAAAAGGTGGATTGATTGGCAAGAGTCTGGACCTGCTCTCTTTCCTGTTTAGAAACCATGTATTGCGAAACCTCGACCTGGTAAAAGACTTCGGAAAAGCACCGGATCTGGTAACAGCAAAAAGAAGATTCATGGAGGGCGAGTGATGTCTGAAATACCGGAAGGTCAATTATCACGCGCTGCAGTTGTTGGAAGTACCGCACTTAAGATCGGTATGAACCAGTTGCGGACTAAAGCAAGAAGTACGTTCAGTAGCAGCGAGACCGATGATGGCTTAGACGACAAAAGTGTCCAGCAACTTTTCGATGCGATGATCAAGCTGCGAGGCACCGCTATCAAGCTTGGCCAAATGTTAGGTCTGGAATCCGGCTTATTGCCAGATAATGTTCAAAAAGAGCTGGAGAAATCGTGGCATCAGGTACCACCGCTCAATCGAGTGCTGGTACGTAAAGTTATATTGGATGAGTTCGACTGCACGCCGGACCAGATGTTCAAAGAATTTGACGGCACTGCGTTTGCCGCAGCAAGCCTCGGCCAGGTGCACAATGCACAGCTATCTGACGGATCTCGAGTGGCCGTGAAAATTCAGTACCCTGGCATCCATGTGGCGATGAAAAGCGATATAAGTTTAATGCGAAAAGTCATCAGAGGGCTGCCGCAGCGAAAGATAGCGACGATCACAATAGATGAAATAGAAGGACGCCTTACAGAAGAGCTTGACTACGTTGGTGAAGCCACTCGTACTATGTGGTTTTACGAGAATTTAACAACCGAGGGTATTCACGTACCACAGGTCTTTTCTGACTACAGTACGACACGCGTGATAACGACGGAATTGATGGACGGCTTGCATCTGGATGAATGGCTGCAAAGCAACCCGAGCCAGGACGCTCGAGACGCAGCGGCGCAACATATATACGATTGCTTCGCCGAATGCGTTCATAAACTCCGACGACTGCATGCAGACCCAAACCCGGGCAACTACCTGTTCAGGGATGATGGCACCGTCGTACTGATTGACTTCGGATGTACCCGTGATCTTTCAGAAAATTTTGTATCCAACCTGCCTGCTCTGCTGCGAGCGTACAGAAGTGACAGCCCGGAACAATTACACGCAGCATTTACATCACTGGACATGATTTACGGCGGCAGTTTTGACGAAGTCTACGAAGATGTTTTACAACCATTTGGCAAATGGCTGACACAACTTTTCGAATCCGAGTATTTCGACTTCGGTAAAAACCCGAATTACACCACCGATGCTCGTGAGTTGATTCACAATATGGCAAAGGTCCAAGATCTGGATCAACTTGCCGAAGAGTTTATATTTTTCGACCGTACTACCTACGGATTGTGCAAAATATTCGAGCGACTACAGGCAAAAGTTCGAATGCGGCATCATTGGGGATTGCAATGAAAGAGCACAAAACGGTTTTTTCTAAAAAGATTTTACGCTTTGCATTGTCAAAATATAAAGAGTACAAGTTAAAACGGGTAAACCTCAATAGTACTAACATCCAGAAACGCGTGAAGAAGTTGTTATCCAAAGCACGCTACGCTTTTGTGATCACCCAAGCCGCACAACAAGACGGCGAGCCAAATACCAACTGTAACGCGCGCTATGTGCAACCAATTATTCAATGGGATAACGAGAATTTTACAGTCTGGGTAGGCACATCTGCAAAATCACGCAAGATTACCGAGCTAACCGCCAACCCCAACGTGACACTCGCCATAGGTAACGACGGCGCTGGCGCTAATTTAATAATTCAGGGCAAGGCAACAATACACACCGATCAAGCCCTTAGGCTGAAATACTGGCAACCGGTATGGCGACTATTTTTTCCGGAAGGCCCTACCGGTGATGACTATGTTGTGATCAGTATCGAGCCACTTTATCTTGAATTAATGGATATTAGTGGCAATATTGTGCCTGAACCATTCGGATTATGTTCTCTAAAACTCACACGGGAAGAACAACAATGGATACCGATAACTGACTAGTGGGCCAGACACTTAGTAACAGACATCAGCTAACGTTTTCAAGCACATGCACAGCACGATCTGCAATCATGCCTTTAACTCTGGCACCG
>CAYPDN010000399.1:0-3639 GCA_964409445.1 uncultured Granulosicoccaceae bacterium | reverse complement strand
ACTTGCATTGCTATTTGCTGCAGACCGTGCGGTCCGTGATAGCAAGCGTACAGTGTTGCGATAATGGCGAGCAACGCCTGGGCTGTACAAATGTTAGAGGTGGCCTTTTCACGGCGAATGTGTTGCTCACGCGTCTGCAGGGCCAGGCGATAAGCAGGCTCACCACTGGTTGTGATCGACTGACCCACAAGACGACCAGGCAAGTTTCGCTTATGTTTGTCAGTGGTGGCCATATAAGCCGCATGCGGACCACCAAAACCCATTGGCACACCAAAACGCTGGGCACTGCCAATCGCAATATCAGCACCCCATTCACCCGGTGGCGGCAATAAAGTAAGTGCCAGCAGATCAGCCGCTGCAATGACCAGCGCACCCGCTTCTTTGGCTCTGCTTGCTATAGCCGCAGGGTTGCCCAAATCACCGCGTGTACCCGGATACTGAATCAAAACACCGAAAACATCCTCGCCTTCGTTGTCTATCACTGCCACCAATTCTGCAGCAACTGCGGTAACGACTTTAATACCCAGTGGCTCAGCTCGAGTTTTTATTACATCGATTGTTTGTGCAAAGCAATCACTTGCTACCAACAAAGTACTACGCTTACCTCTGAACGAACGATGCGCCAGCGCCATTGCCTCCGCAGCGGCTGTGGCTTCATCAAGTAAAGACGCATTGGCCATTGGCAATGCAGTGAGTTCGGTAATCAACGTCTGGAAGTTAAACAGCACCTCCAGTCTGCCTTGCGCAATTTCCGGTTGATACGGAGTGTAGGCCGTATACCACGAAGGATTTTCAAACACATTGCGCTTGATCACAGCGGGCATATGACAACCGTAATAGCCTTGCCCAAGTAAACTTTTGTTCACCACATTTTTGGCAGCGATTGCAGCAAGCTCTTCCAGAGCATCAGCCTCGTTAAGTCCCGCATCAATCGCAAGGCGATCATTGTTGAGAATGTTGTCTGGCACCACTTCCTGAATCAGGGCCTGCATATCGGCCAGACCCAGACTTTCAAGCATAGTCTCTTGATCAGCGTTTGATGGGCCAATGTGTCTTCGAACAAAATCACTGTGTCGCATAAGCTTGTCTTTTTGATGTCGTGGGTTCAGTCTGCAAATTACAAAACAAGTTACAAAGTAAAAGTCGCTTTACCGTTTTTAATAAACGGCAACTTCACGGATCTGGCCTTAACGAGTTTGTCTCTGATCATCACATCGCATAACCCGTCAATCGGTTCGCGACTTCTAACCATACCGATAGACTTTTGCAGACTGGGACTGAAAGTACCGGAAGTCACGGTACCGACCTCAGTACCCTGCAAGTGTACTTTTTGGCTCTGGCGTAACACACCACGCTCCTCAAGTACGACACCGGTAAACATATAATTTCCACCAGATGATTTTTGATGCTCCAGCGTCTCGCGACCGATGAAATCACGATCTTTATCCGTACAATCTACAGTCCACGCTAAACCGGATTCTACAGCGGTGTGCTGTTCGTCCAGATCGTTACCGTAAAGGTGCATACCTGCTTCTAATCGAAGCGTGTCACGGGCGCCCAATCCTGCTGGTACGACATCGTTAGCTAACAGGGTCTGCCATAAGTTGCCGGCGAATTCCTGTGGTAAAACAATTTCAATACCGTCTTCACCGGTATAGCCGGTGCGTCCGACGAACCACTCACCATGTGCCGCAGATGCAAAGCGTTTAAGCTCCTCAAATGTGGCTGCAAGATCCGGGTTTATAGTCTGAACAGAAGCGTACGCTTTCTCTAACGCTTGCGGCCCCTGCACAGCTAACATGACGTTACCTTCCGGCACGTCAATGGTCACATCGCCGTTTTGTTGCTTTTCCATCCATGCAAGGTCTTTATCACGTGTTGCTGCATTAACGATTACCCTATATGTGTTGCCAGCGGATTTGTTGTCACCGGTTTTGTAAACGATCAGATCATCAAGCACCTGGCCCTGCTCATTGCACATGCAGCTATAGAGTGCACAGCCTAAAGCAAGTTTTGCTACATCGTTGGTTAACAGTTTTTGGAGGTAGGCTTTTGCATCCGCACCATGCACATCCACCACTGTCATGTGAGAAACGTCGAACATACCGGCGGATGAGCGTACCGCTTTATGCTCGTCTACAAGAGAGCCGTAATGAATAGGGAGTTGCCATCCAGCAAAATCGACGATCTTGCCACCGGCATCGACATGGGATTGGTAAAGCGGTGTTTGTTTGCTCATAGTATCCTTCGCACCTCGTTAATACGGGCGCTGACAGCAGCTAATATAGCCCCTCTGTCCGGGATACCTGAGAGATTCAGGCGCGCAATTGATTGCGGCCCTTTCCCCTTGGGCGGATGCTCACCTTGCTGGTGTCACCTCTCTCCAGAGTCAACTAACTGTGCTGGTCCTTTTGCCTGAGCGTTTTCGGGCGATTGCGCCTTCGGCGCCGGTTTAACAACCGGTCTCTCCCAGCAAGCTTATGTTGAATCGCAACTATACCCATCAGGAATAAAATAACAAGCGAGATACGATGGCGTCTTGGGAAGAATTGCAAAAGACCAGAAGCGTTGGAATAACTAAGCACCTGAAGCAATTAGTCTTTCAATTCGCATACCAATGCAATTCGTATAGTTTTTAAAACAACCGTCCCTGCGCGGGTTTATGAGGCTGCGCGGGCTCATCAGGCTGCACTGGCCCCTGCCATTGATATTCCTGCAGATCAAGCCTTTCGTATGAAAACAAAATCCCCTCTGACTGCAAAAGTTGCTTTTGCTTTTTCGCTTCAGCTCGCGGACTTATTTTTCCCTGTGAATTAATAACACGCTGCCACGGTACATCATTGGGGCAGGCAGCCATGGCCAAACCAACCCACTGTGCAGACGCCCTCTGATAATCTTCAACACTCACAAACTCAGGCTTAGGGATTAGTTTCGCGATTTGTCCGTAGGTTGCTACCCGTCCAACCGGCACCTGGCGCACCAGCGTCCAGACCTGTTCGTAGTAGAGTTGCTTATGCGAAGCGGGTAAATAGTTCATGACGCAATACTACATCAACGGCAGGTGAGCATTCGATCTGATTATATATTGATCGAAAAAACTCCACCGAGGGTGCATCGACAGTTTGAAAAGTGATTAACAGGCATTGGCTAAAGCCCGGATCAGGACCAATCCATTACCACCTTACCGGCCTCACCACTAATCATATGCTCAAACCCTTGTTCGAACTGATCAATACCAATGCGGTGAGTGATTAGCCCGCTTAAATCCAGACCGCTTTGAACCATTGCAATCATCTTGTACCAGGTTTCAAATATCTCCCTTCCATAGATACCTTTGACCTGCAGCATCTTGAAGATAATTTTATTCCAGTCTACTGCGAACTCTGTCGGTGCAATACCAAGCAGAGCGATCTTGCCGCCATTGTTCATTTTATCAATCATGTCTCGCATGGCAGGTGCCGCACCAGACATCTCTAAACCAACATCGAAACCCTCATTCATGCCCAGGGTCGCCATGACATCTTTTAGGTCTTGCTTCGCCGCATTTACCACATGCTGTACGCCCATGTCCCTGGCCAGTTGTATACGGTAATCTGAAATATCGGTGATAACCACCTTCCTTGCACCGACCCGCTGCGC
>CAYPDN010000398.1:0-3654 GCA_964409445.1 uncultured Granulosicoccaceae bacterium | reverse complement strand
AGTTTGCACTTGAAAAAGGTATTCCGGTTGAACAGCCGGAGCACTTTAAAGATGATAGCACGCTGGCAAAAATGAAATCTTACAACGCCGATTTAATGATCATGGCGTTTGTAAATATTTTTGTGCCTGAAGCGGCAAGAGATATCCCGAAGCAAGGTTCAATATGCTTTCATCCGTCATTGCTGCCGTTGCATCGTGGCCCGTCGGCGGTTAACTGGCCGATCATAATGGGTCGTGAGGAATCGGGCTATTCATGGTTTTACCCGACTGACGGTCTCGACGAGGGAGATGTTTTGTTGCAATGGACCTGTCCAATAGATGCCAACGATACCGTGATAAATCTGTATTTTAAAAAGATCTATCCCTCAGCAGTCGATTCTGTACTTGAAGTCTGTGAGTTGTTCCGTTCAGGCAACCCTCCGCATATTCAGCAAGATGAATCTCTCGCCACTTATGAAAGACGATGTACTGTTAAGCATGCGCATATAGATTGGTTTAAGCCTGTCGCACAAGTGTACAACCTGATCCGTGGTACCAACCCGGCCCCGGGTGCCTGGACTACAGTCAACGGCGATGAACTCAGTATTTATGATAGTGAGCTTGTTGCGGGAGACGGGGTTGCCGGCAGAGTCACAGATATTGCAGACGACGGCATAACGATACAAAGCGTCGGCGGTCGGATACTGGTTAAACGAGTTAAACCCAAAGGCGGTCAAAAAGTGTCTGCGAGCGAATGGGCGGCTTCCGTGAAGCTATCTGTTGGCGATACACTTGGCACTTGAGTCACACACCCACAAGGTAAATCACACATGGCAGTTAAAACCGATATAGAGATTGCGCGCGAAGCCAGTAAACGTCCGATACAGGAAATTGGCGACAAGCTTGGTATTCCATCCGAGTCTTTGGTTCCATATGGCCACGATAAAGCCAAAATTTCAGACGAGTTTATTAAGGCGCAACAAAAGAATAAAGACGGCAAGTTGATTTTGGTAACAGCAATCAATCCAACTCCTGCCGGTGAAGGTAAAACAACCACAACGGTTGGATTGGGTGATGGCCTGAATGCGATTGGTAAAAAAGCCATGGTCTGTATTCGCGAGGCATCATTAGGTCCCTGTTTCGGCATGAAAGGTGGTGCCGCTGGTGGTGGGTATGCGCAGGTAGTGCCGATGGAAGAGATGAACCTTCACTTCACCGGTGATTTCCACGCGATTACATCAGCGCACAATCTGCTCTCTGCGATGATCGACAACCATATCTATTGGGGTAATTCGCTTGAGATCGACTCACGCCGTGTTGTCTGGCGGCGGGTGCTCGATATGAATGACCGCGCGCTGCGTCAGATAACAACGAGCCTTGGCGGTGCAACAAATGGTTTTCCTCGTGAAGCAGGTTTTGATATTACTGTCGCCTCGGAGGTAATGGCTATTCTTTGTCTGGCGAAAGATCTTGATGATCTGGAAAAACGTCTGGGTGACATTATCGTTGCCTATCGTCGTGATAAGACTGCGGTCTACTGCCGCGACATTAAGGCTGATGGGGCAATGACGGTGCTGTTGAAAGATGCGATGCAGCCAAATATTGTACAAACACTGGAAAACAATCCGGCATTTGTACACGGTGGGCCGTTCGCAAATATAGCGCACGGTTGCAACTCGGTTATCGCCACGACAACAGCACTTAAACTTGCAGACTATGTAGTTACCGAAGCAGGCTTTGGTGCAGACCTCGGTGCGGAAAAGTTTCTCGATATCAAGTGTCGCAAAGCAGGTCTGGCGCCATCAGCTATCGTACTGGTAGCTACCATTCGTGCCATGAAAATGAATGGTGGTGTCGCCAAGGAGGATCTGAACACTGAAAATATCAAAGCGGTAGAAGAAGGATGTGCCAACCTTGGTCGCCACATTGAAAACCTGAATCAGTACGGTGTGCCTGTAGTTGTTGCGATCAACCATTTTACGCTTGATACAGATGGGGAAGTTGCAGCTGTGCAGAAGTTTGTCAAAACTCAGGGTACAGAAGCGATTATTTGTAAGCACTGGGCCAATGGTTCAGATGGCACCAAAGATCTTGCGACCAAGGTTGTGGAAATTATCGATGAAGGTAAAGCAAAATTTAAAACGCTCTACCCTGACTCCATGTCATTGATGGAAAAGATCGAAACCGTCGCTAAAAAGATATATCGCGCTGATGATGTCATAGCGGACCAGCCAATTCTTGATCAGTTAAAAGCGTGGGAAGATGCTGGCTACGGTGATCTGCCGGTTTGTATTGCTAAAACCCAGTATTCATTTAGTACCGATCCTAACTTGCGCGGAGCGCCAACTGGCCACAGCATTCCGATCAGAGAAGTCAGATTGTCAGCGGGTGCCGGTTTTATTGTCGTCGTGTGCGGTGCAATCATGACAATGCCCGGGTTGCCAAGAGCACCGGCAGCGGAAGTGATTAAGTTAAATGATGGTGGTGAAATTGAAGGGCTTTTTTAGAGCTTGAATCTCTGACAAACGGATTCACGATCCTTTGATAGATCAACGCGGTTGCCTGCATAGCCAGGTAACTGCGCTTAACTGCAGATGATGCACTTGTTATTGAATTGTTATTCAACCGTTATAAAAAACCATTCACTCCGGGTAATAACTTAAGAGAAGCAGCTACGGGCGACATCAGTACGGAAATAACTTTACAGCTTTCAGGGCAGCGTGTAGGGTAATTTTGAGCTTTTGGTATACGGTATACAACCGTCGCTCATATTTTTCTGATGTGTAGTGGCGGCAGGAAGTTTTTAATCAGAGGTCTCAAGAGTAGGCGTGATGCAGAACGCGTTGTCATACGAGCGGCGCATGCTATCTGGAATGCCGAGCCGGAGCCCGGTTCAATCAGTAAGATATAGATAGTAGTGCATCGCAGTATGAGTTTATGCTCGTATCGCAAATTTGGAGGATGCATGAAGAAATTTTTAAAATCTGTATTGCCCCTGGCAATTGCAGCGACTGCCGCTGTAACAATGACAGGCAATGCACTTGCCGCTGACTGGAAACCGAAAAAGCCAGTAGAATTTATCATTATGGCGGGCACCGGAGGCGGTGCTGATCAGATCGCTAGATTGCTGCAGGGATTGATCGAAAAGAAAGGTTTGTCACCCAGACCTTTTATCCCAATTAACAAGCCCGGTGGTTCCGGCGCAGAGGCATTGCGCTATCTGCAGGACAAAGAAGGTGATGATCATACCTTAATGGTCACCCTTAACAGCTTCTATACCACGCCGATTATTCAGGAAGATCTAGGTGTAGATGTTTCAAAATTTACACCGATTGGTCGCATGGCGCTGGATACATTCCTATTGTGGGTACACAACGATGCCGGTGAAATCAAAGATCTCGACAGCTATGTAACTGCCGTTAAAGCTGCCGGTAAAGACTGGAAAGTTGGTGGTACCGGTTCAGGGCAGGAAGATTCAATTCTTACTGCAATGATGGAAGCCGAGTTTGGATATGAAGTGACATATATACCTTTCCCGGGTGGCGGCACCGTTGCTAAAAATCTGGTGGGTAAGCATATCGATTCCACTGTGAACAATCCTGCTGAGCAGAATGAGTTCTTCCGCGCTGGTAATACCAAGCCACTGGTTCAATTTACCGGTGAGCGAATGGCAGC
>CAYPDN010000397.1:0-3676 GCA_964409445.1 uncultured Granulosicoccaceae bacterium | reverse complement strand
CCGTTGCTAAACGCCGAGCGCGTTAAATCTGCCAGCGTCACCATTCGTGCGATGGTCTCTCTGCCTTCCTCAGTATTGAAGTGCGGGTTCTTGGCAAGAACTATCTCTGTTTCTCGATCTTGTTCAAGGTAATTTAAAACCGTAGTGATAGACCATCGATCCATCTGCGCCTGATTGATTTGTTGCGTACCATGATAAAGACCGGTGGTGTCACCAAGCCCAACTGTATTCGCTGTAGCAAACAAACGAAAGCTCGGATGTGGTGTGATAACCCGGCTTTGATCCAGCAACGTCAGACGACCAGATGATTCAAGCACACGCTGGATAACAAACATCACGTCTGGTCGACCAGCGTCATATTCATCAAACACCAATGCAACGTTGCGTTGATACGCCCAGGGCAGAATACCGTCCTGAAACTCGGTCACCTGCTTACCGTCTTCAAGCACTATTGCATCTTTACCGATCAGATCAATCCGGCTGACATGGCTATCAAGATTAATACGCAGACACGGCCAGTTTAGTCTGGCGGCCACCTGTTCGATGTGAGTCGATTTGCCGGTACCATGAAAACCGCTGACCAATACTCGCCGATCAGTTGCAAAGCCCGCCAGAATTGCAAGGGTGGTTGACGGATTGAACAAGTAGTCTTCATCGAGCTCAGGCACCAGATCACTAGCGGTGCTGTAGGCAGGGACCTTCATGTCGATATCGATGCCAAAAGTTTCCCTGACAGAAACTTGAATGTCCGGCAATGGAGCGGTATCGCTGGTGTCTTGTGTTTTCATAGGGTTTAGGGTCGTCACATAAAAAATGCCCAAAGCATGCGCGGGGCATCCTCAAGGCATTGCGTTTTCAGATTGTTTTCCGCCTGGACATTCTACATCTGTTTGTCTGTCACTGCGCGAGTCCGAGGGATAGACTGGTGTGTGATGGGCAATTGATCACAACCTGGACCCGGACTGCGGCAGCTATTCTGTCCAGACCTCAGGCTAACCTCAAGCACCAGTCTCTTAAGATCTGAACAGCCACGCTTTTCCGCAGATTAGTAAACATCTGTCCGATAGCTACTCGCCGCGCTGTTTGCGTTGTGGCGGTCCTGATACACTGCGTGTAACCGCTCAACATTCAGGCAGCACCATGGCCGTCGGCACAACCATTTGGACATATTTCAACCAGACGTGGCAACAGGGCAACACACCCATTCTTGGCGCTGCCGACCACGCGACCTGGCTCGGCACACTGGTATTTGATGGTGCAAGACGATTCGACGGAGTATCCCCGGATCTGGATGCCCACTGTGAGCGGGTTAATCAGTCGGCACTGGCAATGGGCCTTAATCCCGGTATCAGCACGCGAGATATGATTGCCATTGCTCACGAAGGCATGGCAAATTTTCCAGCGGATGCCGCAATCTACATCCGGCCAATGTACTGGTCTAAGGATTCCGGCCCAACCGTGGTTGCCGGCGACCCGGATTCGACGGAGTTTTGCATGTGCCTTGAAGCAGTACCAATGCCTGCAGCAGATGCCAGTATGACGCTTACCACCACAAGCTTTTGCAGACCGACTTTGCAGATGGCACTGGTCAATGCCAAGGCGGCTTGTCTGTACCCGCACAATGCCAGAATGCTGCGTGAGGCAAACGATAAAGGGTTTAAAAATGCCATCGTGTGTGACTCGATCGGTAACGTCGCTGAAACCGCAACCTCAAACATCATGATGGTCAGAGACGGCGAGATATTTACACCGGCACCCAACGGTACATTCCTGAACGGCATCACCCGACAAAGAGTTTCCAACCTGTTGCATAGTGAAGGCAAAGTTGTACACGAAAAAACGCTGTCTATTGAAGATTTCGCCCAAGCCGATGAGATATTCGCGACCGGCAATATTTCAAAAGTCACACCTGTCACACAGCTTGAAGACAAAAAGCTTCAACCAGGGCCTGTTGCTCGCATGTGTCGGGAGCTTTACTGGGACTGGGCCCTGACTAATCAATGATGGGCGATCAGTGTGAGAAATAGTAAGCCCAAATGTAATAATAGTGAGCAAAACCGGCACAACCATTTTTAGTAGTTAGCAACTACAATAAAAGCGATAGCCAGGTTCTAAATATGCAATCGCAACTCGTCACTTTTCAAACCACGCGCAAGCCAGGTTATTCTCCCAAAACGGGTGACTCAATTGCGCTGTGCACGCTCAACGCACGCTATATTCATGCATCACTTGGTTTGCGATACCTGCTCGCCAACATGGGTGTATTGCAGCAACACACTCATCTGCTCGAATTCACTATTAACCAGCGCGTAGCGGATATTGCAGAGCAGTTGTTAGCAACGAATCCAAAAATCATTGGCTTCGGTATCTATATCTGGAATATTAAAGAGACGACCGAACTTGTCGCTCTACTAAAAAAAATACAGCCTGACATCACGATTATTATTGGTGGCCCGGAAGTCAGTTACGAGTATCAAAATACTCGCATATTTGAGCTGTGCGATTACCTGATTACCGGCCAGGCGGATTTTGAATTTGCAAACCTGTGCCAGCAAATTTTGTCAGAGGAAGCATCAATTGCAAAAACCACCAGCGCCAGCACACCTGCGGTAAAAGATCTGACACTTCCGTACCATCTTTATAGCGATGAGGACATCAGCAATCGCGTACTTTATGTTGAAGCCTCTCGCGGCTGCCCTTTTAAATGCGAATTTTGTCTATCCGCGCTCGATAAAACAGCATGGCCATTTGATCTCACCGAATTGCTGCAGGAACTGGACGCCTTGTACAAGCGCGGCGCACGGCAGTTTAAATTTGTCGACCGTACTTTTAACCTGAAAATATCAAATTGCACAACTATACTGCAGTTTTTTCTCGACCGGCTAACTGATACTCAAAGTCTGTTTCTACACTTTGAAGTCATACCAGACAAACTTCCGGACGCACTTAAAGAGCTGATTGCACAGTTTCCACCTGGCAGCCTGCAATTTGAAATAGGCATACAGAGTTTTAATGAAACGGTACAACAAACAATAAACCGAAAGCAAAACATAACAGAAACCATTAATAATCTGATCTGGTTACATCAACATTCAAACGCACATATTCATGCAGATCTCATATTTGGACTACCTGGTGAAACACTAGAAACTTTCGCCAGCGGGTTTGATCAATTAGTTAAGCTGCAACCGGATGAAATTCAATTAGGCACGCTAAAGCGCCTGCGCGGCAGCCCAATCATCAGACACACACAAAGCTATGGCATGTGCTACTCGGACGAAGCACCGTATCAGTTACTACAAAACCGTGACGTCGACTTTCAGACCATGCAAAGAGTGCAACGGTTTGCACGCTACTGGGACTTGATCGCGAACTCAGGAAGATTCCAGCACTCCCTGCCGCTGCTATTGTTCAAAGATGGATTGCCTGAAGATAAAAGCCCGGCAGACGCAATGCAAAAGGAAGAACCCTTTAACCGGTTTATGAAACTTTCAGACTGGCTATTCGAAAAAACCGCGCAAACCCATAAAATTGCTTACAACCGATTACTGGCACTGGTTCTGGAGGGTGCGATCGCCGTGCAACTTTCTAATGAAGCGTGCATGCTCCGAACTCTCGCAGCCGATTGTCACGCCAATGGGGATGCCCATCCTCCACGCTGGCTGCGCGAACATAT
>CAYPDN010000396.1:1702-3687 GCA_964409445.1 uncultured Granulosicoccaceae bacterium | reverse complement strand
ATCTGGCAGGTTACCGTGGTGCCGGACACTGCATACTCGTGCTGGCCCATTGCCCCAGGCAGTAAGCGAAAGAAATCGCTGTGGGTGTAGCCCATTTCTCTAACAATTTTCAAGAAACGATTACCGTCGTCGAACAACGAAAATAGAACGCTTTATATTAGTCTTTTATAAAGGCTAACACCTTGCTTTGCCGTCGTAAATCCAATAGCTGGTTAACGGATAAATCGTAACGGCGTTAACTCAAAGTATTTTGAAAACGATAGATTTTATAAATTGATCCAACATGGAATGCATATGGTCAATCACTTCAGACATACACTTGCTATCACCAGATAAATAGATGATGCATGCAATTACTACTGTATTTATAGGCTTTAAAGTAATTTCAGTAAATTCTGAAGATACAAAACAACTGACTGCGTAAATAACACGTAAGTAAAAAATACATAGATAAAGCACATCTAATTTTTATTAACTCTTGTTATAATTCCAGTCGTAATTCGTACATATAAGAATTACCAGCGTGAAATTGTTGTGACTCGTCTCCGTCTGTTGATATAGCATTCAGCGCGGTTTGGATAAAAAATAGTTGAAAAAACAACTAGTAGAAAATAACAAACATATCAAACATATAAGGAATAGGGTGTGAAAAAATCATTATTTGTAGGTTCAGTTGCTGCGTTGTCTCTCGCCGCTGGCGCTGCACAAGCGCAGACGGAAATTGTGCTAAGCGGACAGGTAACACCGGTACTGCTATTCGGTGGTGATGTAGAAGACCCGGAAATTGCAGATAATACCGGCACCGGTTCTCGTGTTCGCCTTCGTGGTAAAACTGTTTTAAACGATGCTCTCACTGGATTTATGCGCTATGAAATTCAGTTTCAGGAAAACCAGTCATTTGGTGCTCTCGATGGTAGTGAGTCCATCGATACTCGCTACGCAGAGGTTGGTGTAAGAGGTTCGTTCGGCAGCATTAGCCTGGGTAAAGGGGACGGTGCGGCCAATAATACCGGGGAAGGGAGCTATCAGGTGTCCGGCAATATACTTGGCGGTGGCCACCTTCCATTTTTTGCTACTCGTGGTGTATTGAATCGTGATAATGACGCCAACGTTCTTTATACTCAGTTCGATGTATTCAGCAGAAACTCGCGTTTACGCTACGATGCACCAACCTTCGGTGGCTTGGCTCTGTCTGCAAGTTTAACGAACAACTCAGACGTAGAATTTGCAGCGCGTTTTAAGCGCGATGTAGGTCCTGGAAAATTAACGTTGTTGTTCGGTATTGGTGAACGGGATGACGATGCTGGTCAGGATCGCTTGGCTATTTCCGGTGGCTACAAGTTTGACTTCGGTCTGAGTTTTGCCGGTAGCTTCGAAACCGCCGAAGTTGACGACGGGTCAGCTCCGGATCTTGAGTCTTCGTTGCTGAGTTTGAACTACTCATTTGGCAAGGCAGTAGCGTCAATTGATTTTGGTGCGTCAGGTGAAGATCGTGAGAATACAGTGATTCAGGCGGGTGCCGAGTATCATTTTTCGAAGCATCTTGATCTGTACGGTGGGATATCTTCGTATACCAACGAAGAGGCCAATGCTGATGGCTCCGATCAGGATTTGACTGCGCTATTTACTGGTTTTCGCTACAAATACTAGTGTTGTTGAGTGTATATGAGAAACCACAGCGCTGAAATTGTGAGAATGCCTAAATTGTGTGGTAAGTGCGCAGGGTTAATTACTATAGCTGTGGTTTTGATTTCCGGTTGCGGGGCCAGGCTTGGCCCCGCTTATGATGCTGCTCAAGACGATCCGGCCAACCGTTTGCCGGAACAGATTGTGGTGCATCAACGCGATACTGCTCCCACAGATCAAAATAAAGCTGCACAGCAATTAATAGAGGAAAACAGGGCTGAGTATGAGGCCTGGCTTAAGGCTAGAAATTCCGGTAGTGATGAATACCAGGAATTTTTGGAATACAAGGAGTGGCTTGA
>CAYPDN010000396.1:0-1602 GCA_964409445.1 uncultured Granulosicoccaceae bacterium | reverse complement strand
GCGGCCACAGACAAGCAGGCCGACATCAAGCACCGAAGTCGATGTATTCAATGACACAATTGCTGCGGCACTTGTAGCTCCAAACGTTCCTGCCACCGGTTCAACAAATCTCTTTACCAATTCCGGGTTTGAAGACGGTGTCAACGAGTGGACAGAATGTCTGCCGGGTGCTATCCGGACCTCGGCAGATGCGTACGATGGTAACTCTGCTCTGGAGATCGAACCTGACAACTGCTTCTACCGATCTGTAACAGTGACTCCCGGTGAATCTTACGCCTTGAGCTGTTTTATTAAGCTCACCACTGAAAGAGCCTGGACTGGCATGGGAATGGCGTTTTCCAACAGCGATTACGAAGCATTGCACGAGGCTCCGGTAGCGGTAGTAACTTCAGGTGAGTACATGCGACTCGATACTGTCGGTACCGCACCTGCGGGTACTTCTTTCCTCAGTATGTGGATCCATAGTGATCACGGCGCTGTAGTCGACAGTTGCAGCCTGACGCTAGTGCAGGATCAGGCACCGGTACCCGAACCAACTGCAGTGAATCTTCTGTCCAATGGTGATTTCAATTCACTGGATGATCAGGGTGGTGCAACTGGCTGGGCAGCAGGTTGCGGCGGTACAGTAGAAGCGAACGGTTCCAGTCTGTTTATTTCCGACGGTGCATGTGCCGATCAGTCACTTGCTCCTTCTGCCATTCAAGGTTTGAGCAACAGTACAACAACTTTCAGTTGCCTGGTAACCGAAGTTGAAGGATATTCCGATTTGAGTATCTTTCTTGATAACGAGCTGCAGGGTGTACAAGAGATCGAGCCAGCTGATAAGAACAAACGCGTAGAGGTAACTATTGATGCGCCTCAGGCAGGTAACGGATTTGTTAGTTTGTATTCGGAAGGTCACCTGCAAGTGGCAGACTGTCAGCTCGTCTCCGACAACGTCACTATCGATACTGGAACTGATACGGATACCGGTGGTGAAACAGATCCGGGTCCGGTTGCCACAAGCGCACGCTATCGCCTGACGTTCAATGCAACATGGAGCGCGCAGACTCATGCGTTAAATTTCCCTCCACCAGCACACTTCAGTGGCCTGGTTGGTGCGGTACACAACAACACTGTAGAGTTCTGGGCTCCAGGGCAAATTGCCACTGACGGTATCGAGCTGATGGCCGAAACGGGTGATGGATCCGGTGTGCTTGCCGAAGTCGGTACAGCGGTCGCGAACGGCTCTGCTGCAAATGAAATTAACGGTGGTGGCGTAGAGGCCTCACCGGGATCGGTTAGTATTGAATTTGAAGTAACGCGCGACCATCCGCTGATTACAGTGACTACAATGGTAGCTCCAAGCCCTGACTGGTTTGTTGGAGTGCATGGCCTGTCGCTGATAGAAGGCGCGGAATTTGTCGAGTCATTAACCGTTGAAGCAAACGTTTATGATTCCGGTACAGACAGTGGTCCACGTTATACATCTGATAACATGGACACTCAGCCGCCTGAACCAATCGGTCTGCTGACCAGTGCCCCGATTGATGCCCCATTCCGTAATGGTCTGCCATCAATGGGTCAGTTTGTTATTCAGAAGTTGCCTTAATCGCTATAGAA
>CAYPDN010000395.1:0-3693 GCA_964409445.1 uncultured Granulosicoccaceae bacterium | reverse complement strand
CGTGCATCGCTGTCTTCGGCGTCGTGCGCAAGATCAATCGTTGCAGCTGCACGGTAATCTTCACAGACGGCTGCAATAGTTTCAGGTTTACGGTAGCAGCGAAGATATTCGTTAAAAGCATCTGTCGATACATGTCCTGCATCCGGGGCAGCCAACTGGCCGCGCACGTGTCTCTGCAGGAAAAACTCAGGATCGTGACCGATCATGGTCTCCGGCAACGGGGCGGGCTGTATCAGAAAAAACCACCAGAAGTAACGTCGGGCAAACTCCATATCGGTTCTGGCGTACATGGTTGCAGTGGGTGCTATGTCGATAACGACAATTCGTTCTACCGCATCAGAATGATCGAGTGCCATGCGATGAGCTACCCGCCCACCCCGATCGTGACCAATCACGGTAAACTGTTGATGTCCCAACCGGTGCATCAGGTCGACCTGGTCTTTAGCCATCTCACGCTTCGAGTAGTTGCTATGGTTTGCACCACCAGCAGGCTTTGATGAGTCACCATAGCCACGCAGATCAGAGGCGATGACTTTATAGCCTGCGCTGACAAATGCCGCAGCTACCTTGCGCCAGACGATCAGGTTTTGTGGATGCCCGTGGAGTAACAGCAGTGGTATACCTTCACCTGCTACCACGTAATTAATCTCTACATCATTAACTTCTATACGATGTTGTTCGAAACCCTGCATGAATACAGTTTGTGTACTCACCGAACGCCGTCCTTTACTGCATCTGCGATTGCAGTTCCACAGGTGGTCGTGTCGGCGGCTCCGGCCAGATCAGCAGTTCGCAGTTCTTTTTCTGCCAGTACGAGTTCAATAGATGCCACTATGGCCTCAGCAGCCTCCAGATGTCCAAGATGCTCAAGCATCATTGCACCAGCCCAGATCTGGCCGACCGGGTTTGCGATGTTCCTGCCTGCAATATCCGGTGCAGAACCATGTACCGGTTCAAACAGTGAGGGGAAGTGGCCATCAGGATTAATGTTGCCCGAGGGCGCAATACCGATTGTACCGGTGCAGGCCGGACCAAGGTCTGAAAGTATGTCACCGAACAAATTCGAAGCCACAACTACATCGAACCAGTCCGGGTGCAATACAAACTGTGCGACTAAGATATCAATGTGGTATTTGTCGACCGTTATGTCTGCAAAATTTTCTGCCATTGCTTCCACCCGCTCGTCCCAGTAGGGCATGGTGATGGCAATACCGTTTGACTTGGTTGCAGAGGTAAGATGTTTTCCGCGTTTTTGTGCAAGCTCAAAAGCGAACTTTAATATGCGATCAACACCGTGCCGGCTCATCACAGTTTCCTGAACAACCACCTCGCGTTCTGTATTGGCAAACATGCGACCGCCAATGGCAGAGTACTCGCCTTCGGTGTTCTCACGTACAATCATCATGTCGATATCACCGGGCTCGCGTCCGACCAACGGGGAAGGTACACCGGGCATTGAGCGTGCCGGTCGTAAATTAACGTACTGGTCAAACTCGCGTCGAAACTTGATAAGAGACTGCCAGAGCGAGATATGATCCGGTACCGTGTCAGGCCAGCCCACAGCACCAAAGAATATTGCGTCAGCTGAACCAAGCCGGTCTTTCCAGTCATCCGGCATCATCTGTCCGTGTTCACTGTAATATTCTGCAGAGGAAAATTCGTGATCAGTGAATTTTAAGCCGATGTCAAAACGCTCTGCCGCAACTTCCAGTACACGCAGACCTTCGGGAACAACCTCCTTGCCAATTCCGTCACCGGGGATTACAGCGATATCGAAGGTATTTGATTTCATTGGTTTGGTCTCTGCATTTTGGTTATTCAGCCCTGAACGAATTACAAATATACAGTACGCATATTCTACGCACAGGCAATCGGTACAAGGTAGTATCAATCCACAGGATTGTACAATGCCGGACGCAGGAGCTTTATTGACTGGTGCAGCGACTCCGCTGAAACAATTGGTACCGCGTGCAATATTCTTTCACCTGAGTTGTGATTGATATACTCAATGGCCGAATCAGAATACGACTACATAATTATAGGCGCAGGGTCTGCAGGTTCAGTGGTGGCAAATCGCCTCTCAGCAGATCCCGAGGCCAGAGTACTGGTGCTTGAATCAGGAGGGTGGGATCGAAACATCTGGCTGAAGCTACCGGTCGGATACTTCCGATCTATTTACGATCCGCGTTTTTCCCGTGTCTTTGATACCGAGCCATCAGAAGGTGACGGATATCGTGGGATTGTCTGGCCACGCGGTCATGTGGTTGGAGGATCAAGCTCTATAAACGGCTTAATATTCATTCGCGGCCAACAGCTGGACTTCGATGACTGGGCTGAACAGGGTGCTTCAAATTGGTCGTATAACGAAGTACTGCCGTTCTTTAAAGAGTTGGAGAGCACTACTTGTGGCGAAGATAATTACCGAGGAAGAGCAGGCGAGTTAGCTGTATCTCACTTGCGTAACCGGAATCCTGCCTGCGATGCATGGGTAAAAGCGGCGCAGCAATATGGCTTGCCATTTAATCCTGACTTCAATGGTGCAAGTGCGTTTGGTGTTGGTTCTTATCAGTTATCTGTAGCCAGGAGATTTCGAGCCAGCGCCTCTGCGGCTTTTCTGAAGCCTGCACTAAAACGCTCTAACTTAACACTTGAAACAAACGCACATGTAGAAAAAATTGTCATCAAAAACGGCAGAGCCGTGGGTGTGCAATGGCTGTCCAATGGTCAGCGCCGCACTGCAAGTGCAGCCACCGAAGTGGTGTTGTCCGCAGGCTCCATACAATCACCACAAATCTTGCAGTTGTCAGGTATTGGTCCTGCATCGCTGCTTCAACAACATGGTATTGAAGTGGTTTGCGATTCTCCGGAGGTTGGTGAGAATCTTCAGGATCATTATCAAATGCGCATGGTTGTTAAGCTGAAGCGAAAATTGTCATTAAATGATGATGTTCGCAATCCATTAAGGCTCGCGAAAATGGGGCTCGACTGGATGCTGGCTGGCAAGGGCCCTTTAACGGTTGGTGCAGGCCAGGTCGGCGGATCAGCCTGTACAAAATACGCAAGCAACGACCGACCGGATATTCAATTCAATGTTATGCCGCTGTCAGTAGATAAACCAGGCACCCCTTTGCATAAATTCTCAGGCTTTACGTCCTCTGTCTGGCAATGTCGTCCGCAAAGCCGCGGTTCGGTTATGATTCAATCTGCAGACCCGCATCAACAGCCAAAGATTGCACCAAACTATCTCTCGACAGAGCTGGACAGGAACACCATGGTTGATGCAATAAAGATTCTTCGCCGTATCAATGAGCAACCGGCATTCAGGGACTTATGGGAGTCTGAAATGGTTCCAGGGAAAAATGTACAAACTGATGCTCAGGTTCTCGATGCTATTCGGCAAAATGGCGGCACAGTTTTTCATCCGGTCGGTACTTGCCGCATGGGTTCGGATGACAGGTCTGTTGTTGACCCGGCGCTTCGCGTTAGAGGTGTGGATGGTCTGCGGGTTATTGACGCGTCTGTAATGCCTGCGATCACGTCGGCCAATACTAATGCGCCGACTTTGATGATAGGCGAAAAAGGCGCTGCGTTAATGCAGCACAATTCGCGTTACATGTACAATGAATAACGCCGTGAAAAGAAAAAACTACTGTAACGTTGTATCAAACAATATCTTCAGGCATAACAGATGAA
>CAYPDN010000394.1:0-3700 GCA_964409445.1 uncultured Granulosicoccaceae bacterium | reverse complement strand
GCCGAGATTGCTGAAGGATTGAAAGTAAAGTCAGTATTTTCATCCCCTTCTTTTAAAGCACTATGGAGATCATCGTTGATAAAGTTATTTGCCGCTTTTAGCAAATTTTCTTTTATCTGCGGCGATGTAGCAATTTCAGAAGATCCTAACAACGGTATTTCGTGGCGTGTAAGGATTGGTCTGACGTCCATATCGTGCTGATATAGATTATCGGCAACGACGATATCTCCTATTGATACCTTCTCATCTATTGCACCGGCTACTCCGGTGAAAATGATTTCATCAACGTCAAAGTTAGAAATTAGGCAACTGGCTGTTATCGCGGCGGCAACTTTGCCCCAGTGCGAAAAAACCAGAACTACCTGTTGACCACACAGGTAGCCTGTATGGTAATCACGCCTGCCAATACGAACTGTCTCTCTAACATCCATTTCGCTAACTAATGCAGCGCTTTCTTCCTGCATGGCGGTCATTATTGCGTACTTTTTTGTCACTGGTATTCCCAACAGGTGCCATCGGCATAAACCCGATTTAATATCTAAATATAAACTAAATTAATTTCAACCCGAGTATTCTACTACTAAGCGCGTTCTGATCTCGAATCTATCATAGCGCCAGATTAAAAGAGGTTGTGTATGATCCTGGGAAATTGTTTGTGTGGGCAATGTAGCTTTGAAGCTCACGGAGAGTTATTTGATGTTCTGCACTGCCATTGTTCTAATTGCCGGAAACTAACAGGCTCTGCTTTTGCGACCTATGGCGGTGTATTAACGAGTCAATTCAATTGGGTGTGTGAGAAATCGAATATTGGTAAATTCCAGTCTTCACAAAATGTGTCGCGTTACTTTTGTAAAGCCTGTGGTTCGCTGATGGTTTCAATTGACAGGGAAGAGATAAATACACTGTATCTGAGTGCGGGAGTATTAGGCCCTGAAGCAGACATAAAACCACAGTACCATCAGTATGTAGCATCGAAGGTCGGTTGGTATGAAATCAATGATGATCTGCCACAATTCATGGGCGAGAGCACCGTTTGAGGTTCTGCATCTAAACGTGCTTTCAAGCTCCAGACACCGGCAAGAAGCTCCGGATACAATGATCTGCCAAAGAATGGCGTCGTCAGGTAACATGATCCTCTAACTCCATGTAGAAATAGTCCTCATGACACCACCAGGCAATAACAGCAGCAGACAGAACGCATTGACAGGAGCGCTGGTTGCCGATGCAGCAACCATGGGATTGCACTGGATGTACGATCAAAGCCAGATTGATAAAGTCGCTGAAACCGGAGACATTCTGTTCCGACAGCCGGACGCCAATGTCTATGCCGAGCAAAAAGCCTACTTCGCACATGCGGCTAAAAAAGTTGGTCAGAACTCCCAATACGGCCAATCGGCCAGAGTTGTTGCCGCTGCCGTTGCGTTAAGTGGTAAGTACGATACAGCGCTGCATCGGCAATTATTTATGGACACTTTCGGTCCATGCGGCAGCTATCACGGATTTGCAGACAGACCCACCAAGGCTCTGGTGGCAAAATTAATCCTTGAGGGCGATGATATTGCTGATCGCTCCGGATCCGATGATGATCAGTTGCCTGCTCTTTGCTCTGTACCAGCGTTGTTTGCACATAGTCAAAATAAAGAAGCGATAGAAAAAGCAGTGCGCGTGACTACAACCAATGCCCAGGCACTGAGTGGTGCGATGGTATTGCATGATTGCCTTGAGCGTTTGTCTGCCGGAGAGAAAATCGGAGATGCTTTAAACGCTTCTGCGCAACTGGCAGACCCCGAGCTCACAGAGTTGCTAAGCGAAGCGTTGGCAATGTCAGCCTATGACCCGCTTGCGGCTGCTAACCATTTTGGCATGCCGTGTCATATGAAGCAGGGGCTGCCTGTCGCCTGGCATCTTCTAAAGCATGCAACGGATTATACGTCGGTGGTGCGTGACAACATTCGATGTGGCGGAGACAGCTGTGGAAGATCGATGGCTGTCGGGTCGGTTGCAGGTGTGTTGTTCGGTGTGCCTGATGATCTGAAAGCAAAACTTGATCAGCCGATATGAATGTCGGGTAAGCTTGAGTTATAACTCGGTTTGTTAGCGTTACCCGGAAGTATAAGTCTGCCGGAAATTGAGTCTGAATCTTGAAATACAAATTAGATCTGCCGGACAACACGCCGGTTGCTGAAAAAAAACCACAACAAAACACTGATCACGGCATAACCCGGTCAGACGATTATCACTGGATGCGCGCTCATAACTGGCAGGAAGCCATGCGTGAACCAGATAAGTTGCCTGCGCCGATAAAAAGCTACCTTCAGGCGGAAAATAAATACTGTGCTGATGCAATGTTGCCACTGGTGCAGTTGCAGAAAGAACTGATCGCCGAGATGCGAGGTCGTGTGCAGGAGCAGGATGAGTCGCTGCCTGAGCCGGACGGTGCATACGCCTATTGTGATCGACATATCGAAGGCGGAGAGCATCCGGTCTACTTTCGTACTGATCGCGACGGTGGTAACGAGCAGTTGCTGATCGATATAAATAAGGAGGCAGAAGGGCACGAGTATTTCAGCCACTCTTTGGTTGAACACAGCCCGGACCATAAAACTCTGGCGTGGAGTTGTGATACCTCCGGAGCGGAGTACTATCGATTATTTTTTCGTGATATAGACAGTAATACAGACAGTGCATTTGTCATAGAAGATGTCGATTCGGCTGCCTGGGCAGATGGGCAGACTATCTATTACACCCGAGTAGATGAGAACCATCGACCGAGTAAGGTCTTTAAGCATACACTGGGTTCAAACCCTGCAGACGATATACTGATTTATCACGAAAAAGACAATCGTTTCTTCTGCGATGTCTATTGCAGTCGTTCCGGTAAGTATATGTTTATAGCATCAGGGATGGATGATCAGGATGAAGTCCGGTTTATTCCGATCAATGCTGCGGACCCTTCTCCAATAATAGTCGAACCAAGGGCTGACGGGCTTGAGTACAGTGTTGATCATCAGGGCAACGATACTGACAACCGTTTTGTTATTTTAAGCAACACAGATGGCGCACAGGATTTCAAGTTGTCTGTGACCGATTGTGATAAGCCCGGCCGACAATACTGGACAGATTTTCAGGCTTATCAGCCGGGTCGGATGATTCATACCTTCGAGGTGTTTAAGGACTGGATTATGTGGTTAGCGGTGGAGAATGCGCTACCCGCTATATATTTCGCAGGAACCGACGGCAAGGTATCCAAGGTTGCGTTTGAAGAAGAAGCCTATTCACTCGGCCTGGATGCGGGCCTTGAGTATGATGCGAATGTTTTTAGATTTGACTACTCGTCCCCGACGACCCCGTGGCAGACATGGCAATTCGTTTGTACCAGTGGTGAAAGAAGCCTTTTAAAAACACAGGTAATACCTTCTGGTCATGAGCCATCCGATTATATAACTCGGCGGATCACAGCTATTTCACATGACGGTGCCGAAGTGCCGGTGACGTTGCTGCACCATAAAAACACACCGGTTAATGGAGCTGCACCGTGTTTGCTCTACGGCTATGGATCTTACGGCAGCAGCGTGCCAGCCGGATTTTCTGCAAACCGGTTATCTTTGGTAGACCGGGGTTTTGTCTACGCAATTGCTCATGTGCGTGGTGGTGAAGAGAAAGGTCGGGACTGGTACGAGCAGGCCAAGTTTGCGGGCAA
>CAYPDN010000393.1:0-3708 GCA_964409445.1 uncultured Granulosicoccaceae bacterium | reverse complement strand
TGATCTGATCTCTCTTTGAATACTTCCAGATAAATTTAAAAAGACTTTTTTCCATCTACTGTTATTTCACTCGGGGAGCACTATTGGTATTGACGGGTATCGCCAGATACCGGCCCCTCTATTTTGTTCTCATTCACATTCTAAGTACACGAACAGATTGTGGGGACAGTCGTCATATAGCACATTGTAATGCCCGTATTGAAGACCATCTTCGATACCACAGTGTATTCGGCTGATCGAACCGGCACATAACTCACGTGCCTGGAACATCGCGATCGCTCGGCTATCAAATGCGAATTATCTGCAAACCTCTCGATGACCCAAACCGATCGGACATTGATATTTTTGCGAACCACCACTCATATTTATGACCTCACCAGACACTGTTCAAGGCTGGCCGTTTTCACACCGCTGGCTTGATTTGTCAAGGGATTATATTCCCATTTATAGTCATTTGCTACGCAAGAGGGAGTTGTGCCAATGCTTCACGAGTTATACAACAACTGTGTACTTTCCTGTAATTGCTGTAATTCGTAAAGCCCGCGATAGCGCCCGCCTTTGCGCATCAATTCTCCATGCGTGCCCTGCTCCGCGATCTTGCCTTCATCAATAAACAGAATATGGTCCGCTTGTCTGATAGTCGACAACCGGTGGGCGATGATAAATCCGGTGCGACCTTTTAGCAATGTGGCCAGACCTTTTTGAATTTGCTGCTCAGTTTCGGTATCCACTGATGAAGTTGCCTCATCCATAATAAGAATCTGAGGATCCGCGACTATGGCGCGGGCAAGTGATACCAGTTGCTTCTGACCAGCAGACAATCTGTTGCCACCTTCACCGGCCTGTGTGTTGTAGGCATCATCGAAAGCCATAATAAATTCGTGAGCACCCACTAATTTACTTGCCTCAATAATTTGAGCGTCGGTCGCTTCCAGCTGTCCGTAGCGGATGTTGCTGATGATGCTGCCGCTGAAAATATGATTGTCCTGCAGCACTACACCGAGACGTGACTGTAGCCATTGCTGGCTATAGTGGCGGTAATCCAGTCCATTGATCAGCACCGAACCCTGTGTAGGTTCGTAGAACCGTGCCAACACATTAACCAGAGTACTCTTGCCACCACCGGTAGGTCCAACGATCGCAATGGTATTGCCAAAGCGAGCATCGAGATTAATGTTCGCAAGAATTGGCTGAGCATTATCATAGGCAAAACTAACGTCCACTAACTGAATACGAGTGATGGGCGTTGTGTCGGCGCTATCTACCTTCAGATTTTCTGCATCCTGAATTGCAGGTTCTTCGTTGATCAAACCGAGAATACGTTCAGCCGATGCCTGTGCCATTTGCATCTCTGCAAAGCGCCCGCTAATTTGCTCTACGGGTTCAAATATGTTGTTCGCAAATGCCATAAATGCGACCAGAGTACCGATGGTTATTGCACCGCCTAACACCTCGATTCCACCGATAACCAGTGTCAGCCCAATAGCCAGGCTGGCCAGTGTTACTACTATTGGCAGGTAGATCGATGCATAAGTGACATTTTTTACTTTAGCATTGGCAAGCCGCCGGGTAAGGCCACTGAATTCGTCAAGGTTAGCTTGCTCGCGAACAAAAACTTTGCTGGTTAACACACCACTGATCGCTTCGTTATAGTTTGCAGTTATTTGACTGTTGATTACCGTCGCCGCGCGTGCACTGATCAATAGTCGTCGTTGAAAAAAGAGTGAAACTACGGCAAGCACTGGCAATACACACAATACGACTGACGCCAGAACAGGATGCAGCCAAAACATCGCTATGATGATACCGATCATCATCGTAACGCCCCATACTGCATCCAGAAATCCCCATACCAGGATATTAGACAACCGATCACAATCTGCAGTCATACGCGCCATTAGCCAGCCCACCGGGCGGTGATTAAAATAGCTAAACGACAAGGCCTGCAAATTTGCGAATCCATCAGAACGGATGTCATAGCTGATACGAGTTTGCAGTTTGCCGCCTACACGTATAAAACCACCGATAGATACGGTGATAACAACAGTCGTCAGCGCATATAATAGCGCGTAGTTCCACAGCACCGAGCTGTGCTTCTCTACCGCGACAGTATCAACGACAGAGCGGGTAATCAGCGGATAGCTGATTTCCATTGCAGCAGTCACAATTGCACAGACACTCAGCCAGAGCAGATCCTGCGGGTGCCGGCGTGCGTAGCCCCACAGCTGCAACCACAGTTCACTCTGCAGTGCATTGTTGAAGTCTTCCTCGTCTTTGTTGTCTATGGTATCCAGTTCACTCACAATGATCTCCATTCGCTATTGCTAACTCAGACAGTGACCAACGGCTTGTTCGTACCGTCGAGATCACTTTGCATCGTCGTCTCCAGTTCATTCTGGATCGCACAGAGTCTTTGATAGTGTCCGACCTGAGTAGATAACTCTGCGTGCGTGCCAAGCTGTACAATTTTTCCACCGTCCATAACTGCTATCCGATCCGCATGTCGGAAAGTCGACAGTCGATGTGCAACGATTACCGTGGTGCAGTTATCAGCGCGACTCTCCAGGGCTTCGAGTATCGCTTTTTCAGTTCGGCTATCGACTGCTGACAATGCATCGTCAAGAATCAGTATAGGTGCGTCTTTCATTATTGCTCTCGCTATGGCCAGACGCTGACGCTGGCCACCCGATAGACTGACGCCCCGCTCTCCAATCACTGCTTCGTACTGTCCGCTAAAGCGCATGATAGATTCGTGTAGTGCGGCATCCTGACAAGCCACTTTCATTTCATCATTACCTGCCTCTGCACATCCGACGCGGAGATTGTTAAGAATCGAACGAGAGAAAAGAAACGGTTCCTGGAACACTACTGCAAACTGATTTCGCAGCCAGTGTTTGTCGAGATTTTTCAGTTCACAACCATCCAGCTCGATCGAACCGTGCTGGTAGTCATAAAGTTTTAACAACAGCGCAATTAAAGTGGTTTTGCCACTACCCGGAGCACCGGCAATAGCCAGCGTCTCACCCGCTTTGATATCTAGATTGATATCTTCCAGGCTATTGCCTGTTGCGGATTGCTGACCAGTTGCATTACTTTTGGTTTCGCTTAGCGTGTACTCAAACGACAGATGACTAATACACAGTGCACCGGAAGCTCGCGCTATAGGTGGCACTTCACCATCCGGCTCTTCCGGCTGCGCCAGTATGTAGTTGATTCGATTTAGCGCTACCATCGACATGCCGCTGTCTACAAGCACCCGGCCAAGGTGTCTTATTGGCCAGATCACCATCGACACGTAAGTGATAAACGCAAACAAGCCACCCACACTCAAATGACCGCTTTGTACCCTGAGTGCACCGCCAATCAACACAATGCCTACCTGGCTGAACGAGATAAAATCGCTTAGACCCCAAAAGTAAGCCATGATCTTTTTCATCTCATATTCGCATTCGCGAAAGTCGTCATTGCACCTGGCAAACTTCTCGATCTCGAATGCCTGTCGATTGAATGCGCGCACCACTCGAATACCCGTCAGGTTTTCCTGCAGGCATGCGGTCATTCTCCCTTCGGCTTCATCGGACTTAAGAAAAAGCGTTTTCACTCGAGTGAAAAACAGGTAGGAGCCAAGAATCAGTATTGGCATCAAACACAACGATGCCCAGGCAAGCGTCGTGTCTATCCAGAATAGTACTGGCAATACACAAATCA
>CAYPDN010000392.1:0-3727 GCA_964409445.1 uncultured Granulosicoccaceae bacterium | reverse complement strand
ACAACGACTTTCGCCGCATCAGGAAGGTATACGGCTGGGTATCATGCATCACTGCTTCCGCTTGTTGCCACAGAGGCATGCGCACTTCTTCCTCTACAGTGCTGCGCGCCTGATCGATAAGATCGTCGAGCTCTGTATTTTTATAGTTAATGAAGTTCTGCCCGCCTCCTTCTATCTGCGCGCTATGAAACATCTGGTTGATATCTGTCTCAACGCCACTACTCCAGCCGAGCGTTATTGCATCAAAATTTCTATTGTTAAGGAAATCCAGCATCACAGACCATTCGGTCGGTTTGGGGATCAGTGAAACACCGGCGCGGGCGTACAGGTCTTTGAGAAACAGAACAATACGAGTGGTATCGTCACTACCTTGAAAATAAACCAACTCGAATTCAAAAATCTCACCCTCTTCGTTTTCGAGTACACCGTCACCATCTCGATCAATAAAACCTGCCTCTGCCAACAAGGCCTTTCCCTTCTCTATATCAAACGGCCATGGTTGTACTTCACTGTTGTGCTGCTTGCTGCGAGGATTAAACGGACTGACAGCTATTTCTGCATGGCCCTGCATAATCTCTTCGATGATGCGCTCCCGGTCGGTTAAATGCGTCATCGCAAGACGCACTTTTTCATCTGCAAAAATACTCGGTTTTTCATCACGCATCTGATTCCAGCCGATGTAGCTATAGCCCGCGTTCGGACTCATAAACTCGAAGCTTCGGGCCTTTTGCTGAATCTGCGCATCTTTAACCAACTTTTCATATTCAACTGGTTTGGCACTGTAAATATCTATCGTATCGTTTCTAAACGCTGCAAGTCTTGCGCTGGCGTTGTCAATGACATTCCAGATCAATCGATCGTATGGTGGTTGCACACTTGCCCAGTAACGCTGGTTGCGCAGCAGCTCCACACGGCCAGCATCCGGGGTCCAGTTAAGCGGATCTTCAAGCCGATATGGCCCTGAACCGAACAACAAGCCCTTTGACTGATTAAACGCTTCGGCTGTTTCAAGATGCGGTTCGTAAAAGTGTTTAGCCAATACACTCATTTGCCCTGCCAGACCTAAACTCTCAAAGTAAGGTTCTGCAAAGACAAACCGAACAGTCTTATCATCGATTGCTTCAACGGTAGCAATTTTTTCATAGTAAGAACGCAACGCGGGGGCGGCAATACGTTCATCCATTACGAAGGCGAATGAAAACTCAACATCCGCTGCAGTAACGGGTACGCCATCTGAAAAAACGATGTTGTCAGCCATCGTGAAGTCTATTGTCATACCATCTTCGCTAACCTGCCAGGACTTAGCCAACACGCCATCCCAGGCCAGCGTATCCGGGTTGCGTTGTATCAGCGACTCTATGACATAACTCTGTACACTACTGGCATCGGCGTCGGTAGAGACAACAGGTGTGACTGTTTTCAGACTTGCAGAAAATGAATTTACGTACCAGTCGCCTTCGGCATAGTTCTCATTTCGTTGTGCCGCCCTGGCACGACGAAAAGCATTGTCTGCAGGTGCGGCTGCGGACGAGTCACCCGACTGTGAAGCTGAAGCCACAGCAATGCCGCTATCGAGTTGACCCTGAACATTCTGCACCGATGTTCTCAGAGCCCGGAGATCGTCAGCCTGGCTGGCGATGGTTGATTGCATACCGGCCATCGAACGCCACTGACGGTCGATCATATACATAGACAGCAGTACCATACAACCAACCAAAATAACCGCTGTCAGCAGTATCCAGTCTTTTACATTGAATTTGCGTTCGATGGTCCTGCTCCCAACGGTAGGCGATCCGATTAAGTATAGGGAATATTGTTGAGTTTGTTTTTATTGACTGGCTCACGCTGAGGCAACCAGTCAGAAGATAGCGTAACTGCGCGCGCCCCAATAAGGTGCCAGAGGTTCTGCCACGATTCAACATTCCATACCGGAAGGTCAGGCACAACTAACCCCCGATCCGAATTGCGCGGTATAATCTGGCCAATCTATCGGAGAACAGACATGGGATTTCTCGAAGGCAAAAAAGCACTGGTCATCGGTGTCGCCAGCAAGCGCTCCATCGCATGGGGTATTGCCCAGTCAATGCACCGTGAAGGCGCTGATCTGGCATTCACGTATCAGAACGACCGGTTGAAAGATCGAGTGGTCGATATGGCTGCGGAATGTAACTCGAGTGCTGTGTTCCCTTGCGATGTCGAGCACGACCAGGAAATAGACGATCTTGCTGCATCCCTGAAAAACCACTGGGGCTCACTCGACATACTGGTGCATGCAGTCGGTTTCGCACCACGCGATCAGCTGGAAGGTGACTATCTCGACAATGTCACGCGCGAAGGCTTTCGCATTGCACACGATATCAGCTCATACAGCTTCGCTGCATTGGGCAAGGCTTGCAAGCCACTCCTTTCAGAGAATGCATCACTACTAACGCTGAGCTATCTTGGTGCTGTGAGGTCTATGCCAAATTACAACGTAATGGGACTGGCCAAGGCAAGCCTTGAGGCGAATACAAGATTCATGGCTCACTCACTCGGACCGGCGGGTGTGCGGGTAAATGCGATATCTGCGGGACCAATCAGAACACTGGCCGCATCCGGCATCAGTGATTTCAAAAAGCTGTTGAGCTATGTGGCAGACAGTTCACCGCTTAAGCGTAACGTCACTATTGAACAAGTTGGCGATACCGCGGCATTTCTGTGTTCTGACATGGCAGCTGGAATCACTGGTCAGACTGTTTATGTTGACAACGGATTTAATAACGTTGCTATGCCACCGTCGATGGAGTAGCCCGAGGGAGTAGACAATGGTTGCGATGAGCCGACACGTTATGTGTCGGAAGATCGTTATAACCCCGGCTTTTTTCTACATTCTCGGGACAATAAGGCTGCACTACAAGAGCGCCGTGGCTCAACAGCTACTGATATACCTACTGATACGGAGCAGGCGACAGCAGAGCATCGTTACGTTCAATCTCAGCATCCCCTTCAATGGCATTTACCAGCGCATCATATTCCGCAACCGCGGGTACAGATGATCCATTCACCTCTGCCGCTGCATCGCCTTCATCGCTCGTCGCATCGATACCAGAAAAAGCAATCACTACTATGTCTCCATTGCTGTCAGTAGCTCTTCTATAACTGACTGATTCACCTTCCGGTTTCGGCATAGTGAACAGCTCGCGAACAAGCCGGTTATCAGTTTCAGTATCGTTTCTGCCAACAGCTGCAGTCTCCGTGTACTCACCTTCATGCTCTTCGGCAAGAGCCGCGGCATCTGCCCCACCCTCAAGTTCCGTCACCAATGTATCCGCCAGACCGGTCAGTTCTTCAGTGGCCTTTTCGGTCTGAACCAGTTTGACAATGTCTTCGCGTACTTCGTCGAGTGCCTTCGGCTCAGCGTCCGCATACTCTATAGTGCGTACAACAACTGCGTGGTTTTCACCAACGGCGAGCACATCTGAGTTGAGACCGTTGTTCTTCACATCATCAGTTAAGGCGGCCCCCAGAACCTGAGGGAAAGCGCCAATCCCTTCATTGCTGTTTCGATCAATCCAGTCACTCGTCTGCAATTCCAGTCCGGTTTCATCAGCTGCGGGCTGCAAAGAATCGTTATTTTCGTAAGATGCATTCGAAAGCGTATCACTGGCTTCAAAGAATTTTGTTTCCGCAAGCTGAGTTCGGTATTGCTCTTCAACTTCATCTTTTACTTCGGCAAATGACTGGCCTT
>CAYPDN010000391.1:0-3730 GCA_964409445.1 uncultured Granulosicoccaceae bacterium | reverse complement strand
AATAGCTGTCAAAAGCGACAGTATTCTCCGCCGAGCGCTTTCACTAGCGCCTTCATACGGGGTGATCCCTGATCACCCCGTTTTTTTTAATCAAATCCCATCTCTACCTTCTGGTCTACACTCAAAGCTAACCAAAAGGCGCCGAACGTAAGGATGCACGCTTATTGCCGAACTGCGGGGATTCGTCGTTAGCAAGGCCTGACTGTGACAGCACACCCATACTGCTCTGATGTAGAATTACCACTAACTACCAATACAACGCATATCAAGGTTCACTCAAAAGCGACATAGCGACTTACTCATGCCGACTCGGGAAAATCTGACCACCGTTAACACGGAACCTGTAAATCAAGACTTCGATGCATCGGTCAGCATGACAGGATTTGCTCTCGAATATGCTTATCCACTGGAACTCACCGCTGATCGATTCACAGCGTTAATGAAGCTACCCTCAGGCGCAACATTGAGCACCAGCACAATCCCGGATAACTTTCAAAACTCCGTACAGCTAAAAGCCGGCAACAAAAAAAAAGACCCATACAATTCAAACAAAGAAAAATCATCTGAAAACCTGCTGCTTAATAAATGGCAGGGCATCGAAATATTTATTCTTGAGGGATCGTGCAGCTTATATAACGTCACCTACCAACAGGGCAACTACATTCGCTTGCCAGAACCGGAGTATCACAACCTGACAGCCGTGATCGACTGCGTGATCTTCGTTAAATACAACCAGTTTCTGAGCGGTGACACCAGAGTAAGAACCATTGATACTCGCGCACCAGACAAATGGTTGCCAGGCCCGGTTGATGGCATAGAGATAAGACCGTTACATGTTTTCGATACCGAGAGCATTATGTTACTGCGGTGGCAGCACGCAGCGGAGTTTAGACCTAACTTAAACCCACGCGGTGAAGAAATATTAGTAGTAAATGGCTTACTGCAAAATCGCGATAATTTATACCGACAATACAGCTGGATTAGAAATCCAATTGAAGACTGGCGAAAATGGCATGGCAATACCGGCACACTTATATATTATAAGAGCGGACACTTCCCGGACGATCCAATCCGTACCGACGGCCAATGACCGATCCTCACTCCACCACCAATTACAACAAACTTCGTGATCAAATAACCCGTTGGTCAGAAGACCTTGGTTTTAACCATACCGGCTTTACCAATACCAGCTTAGGCATTCATGAAACCAGATTTCTAAACTGGCTTGACGCGGGCCACCATGGAGAAATGGACTACATGCAGCGCCACGCAGACTTGCGTCTGGACCCTGCCTCCCTGCACGAAGGTACTGTAAGTATTATCTCTGTGAGAATGAACTACCTGCCGGCAGAACATACAGAGCCGTGGTCAGTGATCAACAATGGTCGGCTGGCTTATATATCACGATACGCGCTGGGTCGCGACTATCACAAACTAATGCGTAAACGGCTGCAGCAACTGGCCGTTAAAATTCAACAAGAAGTTGGTGCATTTGGCTACCGCGCCTTTGTAGACAGCGCACCGGTACTTGAAAAAGCAGCGGCAGAACAAGCCGGTCTCGGGTGGATTGGCAAGCACTCTAACTTACTCAGTCGCGATGCAGGATCGTGGTTTTTTTTAGGCGAACTGTACACCGACTTACCACTGACGCCAGAACATAACATTCAGGCAGAGAATCATTGCGGTACATGTCAGGACTGCATTGACATATGCCCAACACAGGCAATCATCGAACCTTATATAGTCGATGCGCGCAGATGTATTTCTTATCTTACTATCGAGCTCAGAACATCCATTCCGGTTGAACTGAGGTCATTGATAGGCAATCGAATCTACGGATGTGATGACTGTCAGCTCGTCTGTCCATGGAATAAATTCCTGCAACACACTTGTGAGAAAGACTTCAGCCCGCGGGACAATCTCGACTGCGTTGATCTGGTTTCACTATTCTCATGGACAGAGCAAGAATTTTTACAACGTACTGAAGGCTCGGCCATAAGACGCATCGGTCACGAATGCTGGCTGCGTAACATCGCGGTCTCTATGGGTAACGCACCGCACGATCAATCGATCATAGATGCCCTATTGGCACGGATGGAGCATCCATCCGAGATGGTAAGAGAGCATGTTGAATGGGCTTTGCAACAGCAACATAAATTCAATTAGCTGTTGAGAATTACGATGCTATCAGTGTCGGCTTCCAACCGCTAACCACGGTTCTTTCTGATTGCCGCAAGCTTCTCGGCAATCTGTATCTCCAGCCCGCGATCAACCGGTTGATAAAAAGTCTGCTGACCTGCATCATCCGGAAAGTAAGTTTGCGACGCAGCCAGACCGTCCGCTGCATCATGGTCATACTGATAATCATCACCATAGCCAAGTGACTTCATCATTTTTGTTGGTGCGTTGCGCAAGTGCAATGGCACATCTAGATTGCCCGACTCTTTAACAAAAGCCATCGCGTCTTTGTAAGCAGTGTATGCCGCATTGCTCTTTGCCGCACAGGCAAGATAAATCACAGCTTGTGCAATCGCGAGCTCACCTTCGGGGCTGCCGAGCCGCTCATAGACTGACCAGCTGTCCAGCGCGATCTGCATGGTTCTGGGATCTGCATTGCCAATGTCTTCAGAGGCCATACGCAATACTCGTCGGGCGATGTAGTTAGGATCGCAGCCACCATCTATCATGCGACAATACCAATACAGAGCTGCATCCGGATCACTGCCGCGCACAGATTTGTGCAAAGCCGAGATCTGCTCATAAAAAAGATCACCACCCTTGTCAAAATAGCGCAGTGAGTCACGGGTGACTTCATCGACGATTGCCATTGTGATTGATTTTTGCCCTTTGTCATCAGCAACCGCTACATCATAAGCAAGCTCAAGCAGCACCAGTGATCGGCGTGCATCTCCATCTGAAGCATTGGCAAGCGCTGTCAGAACTTGATCATCCGCAGTGGTATTGACAAGCCCGCGCGCACTGCCATCATCTTCAGCACCAAGGGCTCGGCTAAGGATATGTTTGATATCTTCAACAGTCAGTCGCTTGAGCACATATACCCGCAATCGTGACAACAAGGCGTTGTTCAATGCAAAGGACGGATTTTCTGTAGTCGCGCCAACAAAATAAAAAGTACCGTCTTCAATATGCGGCAAAAACGCGTCCTGCTGAGCTTTATTAAAGCGATGCACTTCATCTACAAACAAAATCGTGCGTTTGGCCTCAGAAGCATAAGCACGCTGCGAGTCTTCAACCGCTGCACGAATGTCTTTTACACCGGCAAGTACCGCAGACAGGCTGATGAACTTTGCATCACATTGATTGGCAAGCACACGGGCAAGTGTAGTTTTACCAGTCCCGGGCGGTCCCCAGAACACCATGGAATGGAGTTGTTGGTTTTCAATCGCACGGCGCAGCGTGCTGGTGTTACCCAGTAACTGTTGTTGTCCGCTGAACTCATCAAGGCTCCGTGGCCTCATCCGGTCTGCTAACGGCGCCAGCGGGACACTCTCTCCGAGCAGGTCAATTTGCTGTGGCATAGGCAGACTTTAACAGATTGACCTTACCGGTCCGAACCGCCTGACAACTTTCACTGCTTGTATGACAGCAAATACGACTGCGCTGCTACTGTCTGATTTCCTGGATCTGCAACGTGGTGCCGTCAATGATCGTCGTTGGTTCCACGATCGGCTCACCTTCAACAATAGGAGGAAGATCAGGATCAGACGCT
>CAYPDN010000390.1:0-3744 GCA_964409445.1 uncultured Granulosicoccaceae bacterium | reverse complement strand
GTTTCTGGCTGCGTTTCTGGCTGCGCTACCGGCTTTGCAGCTGTTTGCATGGATCGATTAAAAGACACCAGACCTTCGCGTATCATCTTCCAGTCTGCATTGACTTCGTGTGCCGCCGCGTCGTCATAGCCGGATAAAAGATCGAGCGCACTGTAAGACTCAATCAGTTCCTTCACCTGCACATCACCAGCAGCTACAAGGCGTGCCAGCTGATCGCTGTGGGCCCACTGCGCGTTATTGGCTGCAGTATTGTCCGCCTGGGCCGCCTTGCTACCGGATGCAACAACAACTGACAGCTGATCTGTGGTCTCTGATAACTCCCGTGCAACTTCCTGTCTGTTGGAATTACCAGACTGGACCTGCTGATTTACCAACAGCAGACCTATACCGAACAACAGCAACAACGCTGCGAGAGAAGCCAATAGCAGTGGCAGTTTCACTGATGGCATTTGATTGCTCACGCGATTGCACACTCTCGCAATAGTTTTGTGCAGCGCAGTAACTCAGGCAGATCGATTAATGCAAGTTCTCGGTTGTCATACCGACAGGTGCCGCTGATTGCACGATGTTGAACAAGGCCATCAGCACCGTGTGGTTCTGAATGCAGTTGATTGTCTCTGATTGTTCCCGCCTTAGTTTCAATACCAGATGTTTCAAAGCCTGAGGGCAAATTGCAAAGGCTCAGAATTTTGTCCACCGCTAACAGGTAAGTGCTGGACGCGATACGCACAGCAATCGCACGGTTGAATGCAAGCGGCGGTGATTCCGGTAGCAGAAACTTTGCGACATCAATAAGCGGCGCTGGCTGCGAGCGGTAAATCGAGACACCTTTGAACCAGACAGGTGAACCTGGAACTTCAGTTGTATCTGACGCTTCGATCACTTCGGAGACAGAATTTGCCGGCAGGGCAAATAGCGCACCGCGACTTTCGAACAACAAAGCACGCTTAGCACGGGATGCTGCAATAGCATTCGAACTCCAGATGACATCTGAACCCGAAATTGCTCGACAACCTGACTCCGCATTTGCGGCACTTGCCTGATCGGAATCAGTCACGCGGACTCCGGCTCAACAGGCTCGCTGCCAGGTTTGTTGTGACCCAAATTTGTTGTGCCAGATTTGTGTAATATCGAGAAGACATATTTGGCGTCGCACTTCATACCTTATGGCTGACCCTGACCGTTTTGGCCGGGGAATATAAACGGCCTTACTCAAACCGCCAGTCCGCTAATCATTTATTATTTTGTACAGATCTGCATCCAAACGCGGACTCTATATTATAGACAGGTCGGCTTCAACAGTTACCTGTCCTAAAAGTCCGGCAATCACGATATTTATCAACTAGTTACATATCTCATCATTTTCGACTACTGAAGACGTCCGACGGTCACAGCGAAACCGATACAATACCTCTGGCAGCTGCCACCACAAACAGACAGATTGATAAAGACAAGGTAAATCAATGAGTATAAAAGTCGCCGTCCTGATGGACCCGATCGAGCACATTAAAGTAGCCAAGGATACGAGCCTGGCGATGATGCTGGCAGCGCAGAAACGCGGCTGGCAGCTTTACTATATTCGACGTCAGGATCTTTTTATGCGTGACGGCAGACCAGCCGCTCGAATGCAGTCTGTGAAAGTCTTCGACGACAAAGATCACTGGTACGACGCCGAACCTGCAGCTGAGAAATTCCTCGATGAGCTGGACTGCATACTCATGCGCCTCGACCCGCCATTTAATATGGACTACGTCTATGCAACTTATTATCTGCAACGTGCAAGCGATGCAGGCACGCTGGTACTGAACAATCCGGCAGCGCTGCGCGATATCAATGAAAAGATGTATACCGCCTGGTTTCCGGATTGCTGCCCACCGACCCTTATCACCAGTATGGAAGACAAGCTCCGCGGATTTCACCAGGAGCACGGCGACATTATTGTAAAGCCGCTCGACGGTATGGGCGGATCATCAATCTTTCGCCTAAAACCGGATGATCCAAACGTTAGCGTGGTGCTTGAAACAATGACACTGTTTGGCGAACGCCAGATCATGGCGCAACGCTATATTCCAGAGATCACCGAAGGTGATAAACGAATTCTCGTCGTTGACGGTGAGCCGGTGTCGCACGCGCTGGCGCGAATGCCTGCGGCCGGGGAAACGCGTGGCAACCTCGCGGCCGGCGGCACCGGGGTAGCTGTGCCATTGTCCGATCGCGACCGCGAGATTGCCGAAACCATCGGCCCTGAGCTGGTTAAAAAGGGGGTACTTTTTGCCGGTGTGGATGTCATCGGCGACTGGGTGACAGAAATCAACGTCACTAGTCCGACCTGCGCGCGCGAACTGGATGCACAATGCAACCTTGATATCGGCTCACAGTTTATGACAGCGCTTGAAAAGCGTTTGTAGAAGCTAGCTTTTGACAACGAGGGCTAATGATAGACGCAGCTGTTACGACACTTAACAAGTGATAGTGCTAGACTCTGTCAAGAATGGTGCTAGAGCTTCTGTGACCCATAACTTCTGTAATGGATAGTTTCAGCGACAACTAACAAACCAGTGACAGATACGCAGCGGCAAATACCTAAGTGATAATACTTAGTGATGATCAAAAAGACCTTCAGCAGTTTTCAAGGTGGTATTGAATAAATGGATCTAACCAATCACTTTCTGCTGTCGATGCCGGGGCTCAGCAACTCCTGGTTTGACAGAACCATTACCTATCTCTTTGAGCACAATGAAGATGGTGCGTTTGGTTTTGTAATCAACCGACCGGCAGCAATACTTGCCGGTGAGGTGTATGACCAGCTTGAGATCGATTGCGTCAGCCCGATTGATCGCAGTGCAATAGTCTACGAAGGCGGCCCGGTTGATAAAGAACGAGGCTTTGTATTGTTTCCAAGCGACAAACACTACGCTGATGCAGAGTCCTGCAGCGAAGGCAGCGGCGTGACACTTGCAGGATCTACCGACATCCTGATGGAGATCGGCAATGGTAACGGACCCGAGAATTACCTTTTGCTACTTGGCTATGCCGGGTGGGACGCTGGTCAGCTCGAAGATGAAATGGCAAACAACAATTGGCTGACCTGTGAGGCCAGTCAGGAAATTTTGTTCGCCGGCGACGTCAACGAAAAATTCAATCTCGCCGCCAGCACTTTGGGCATTCAGTTCGATCTTATCTCAGTTGATGCCGGACATGCGTGATACCACCACCGATGTCTCAATCACCCGATAAGCTGTTGCAGTCGACCGCAGACAACAATTCTAATACAACAGAAATTTCGCACTATTTAGGCTTTGACTTCGGCGAGAAGCGAATCGGTATAGCCATAGGGCAGTCCGGCACCTTAAGCGCGAGCCCGCTCAGGGTTGTTAAAAACATAAACGGCCGACCCGAGTGGGATGAAATCACAGCACTTGTCAACGAGTGGAAGCCCGCAGCATTAATCGTTGGATTGCCACTCACCGAAGACGGACAGGTACAACGCCTGACCTCATTGGCTAAATCATTCGGCAAGCATTTGCGCAGAAGGTATCAATTGCCAATACATCACTGCGATGAGCGCTACAGCTCTAACGAGGCGGCACGAATAATCGCCGAAAACAGGCATCATAATAATCGACGCCGTGCAAAACGCGAAGACTCAGATACAATAGCGGCCGCGCTGATACTGGAACAATGGCTTAATGACCCCACTAGAGAAGATTAACACTGTCGAGGTCGAGCAAATGATCCGGCAAA
>CAYPDN010000389.1:1610-3748 GCA_964409445.1 uncultured Granulosicoccaceae bacterium | reverse complement strand
GCGACAGGCGAATCACATTGACATAAACCTGCCAGCGCTCACTGATTCTGAAGTTGATGATATTGTGGCGTTCCTGCATTCACTTACGGGTGAACAGGCAATGACGCAGGATTTTTATATTCCAGACGAAGTACCGAGTGGCCTGCCGATTGACAAACCGGATATTGCACTACAAGCAGAATAGTTTTGCGATTCAGCCTCGGCGTTTGTTTTTAGTATTTACGACTATCGGTTATCGTGCCTCAATTACCCGGTATTCTTTATCTTGCAAAACAATGCAGCTTAGAACACCAGTATCATACGCATGTGTATCGACGTTGATGCGGTTCGGTAGAATCTCCATCGGAAAGGCTGGTGTGTGGCCGTGGATTATGACTTTTTCAAATAATTCCTGGTGTATGATAAATTCGGATCGAATCCATATAAGGTCGTGACTGGTTTGCTGGTCAAGCGCTACACCTGGACGAACACCCGCGTGAACAAACATGTAATCACCGAAGGTGGCTGCCTCAACCAGCTTTGCATAGAATTCTTTGTGATGGTCCGGAATCCTGCTGTTCAGCTCTTCGCAAATTTCCAGTGTTCTCTGATCATCGTAGCGATAGCCCGCCATACCCAGGCCGTATGACTCAACAGTCTCCACACCACCGTAAGTAAAAAATGAATCGGCTGTGGATAAGGGTTCACACAGGAAATTTTCCAGCTTGTCTTCGTGATTGCCTTTGAGACAGATTACATTTTCATTTTCAGTCATCAGGTTGATAAGGTATTCAACACATCCTGCAGAATCGGGCCCACGGTCAATGTAATCGCCCACGAATATAATTTTGTGTTGCTGGATTGGATATTTTTTTAAGTCAGCATTGATTTTTTGACAAAGCTTCTCAAGTAGATCTGCATAACCATGAACATCTCCAATGGCATAAATTCGTGTATTATCCGGCGTGCTTGATTCGCCAAGACTGACCTTCATAAATAAGATTCCAACTTTTTAACTAGACACATTTATTATCCGCTCAGAATTTCTATCTATTTCTATTGCAGTTCACTAAACAGATCGTGAAGCAGACGCATCTCTTTTGCTTCTTTCTCAAAAACGAGACTAGCGATCAACTCTTGCTGTTCACACTGATCGGGTTCGACTAGCCTGATATGAATCTTAGTTCCAACTGCACTGCTGTGACCTTTCATTATACAGCTATCAACCAAACTCGAATGCAAAAGCACAAGGTGGTTATTTTCATTTTCATGTGACAGAGCAGCATCTGATTTATTTTGAACCGGGTCGGTAGAATCTTTAGTAGTGCCCAGTTGAATACCACGAATAAATGCTGGTTCAGCCAACCGATGTTCCGTAGAAAATTGATCATCCTTTAAACGGTGCTCTCCGATCCATGACCACTCTCCTGCACCACTCACTGCGATCTCATTACCATCCAGCCTCACTATCAGCGTCATTTGATGGATCATGCAACCATGGCCGTTAGTGATAAAGAGCGGTACCGGATCCTGCGGTTTAAGACCGGGTATCTCCATAGCCGGTGCATGCAGTATTCGAACAAGTGCTGTGTCAAAGCGATTGCGCTCCATCATTTGTCGCAGGCTTTCACTCAACGGAAAGTAACCGTCAATCGTATCTTCGAATACTTTTGCCCTGGTTATGATTGACTGAGACACTAGTACAGATTGAAATATTCGTCTTGTTCCCACTCAGAAACTGTCATCAGATAACGCTCCCACTCTGAACGCTTGATGTGAGCCAGGTAATCGACAAATGCAGGCCCCGGTGTTTCTCGAAACAGTGAACTGCTTTCAAAAGCTTCAACTGCTGCGATCAGGCTACGGGGCAGGCGCTGTGCGTTTTCAGCGTATGGCGACAACGTGGCCTCGGGTGGCACAATATTATTTGTAATGCCATCGAGCCCGCTAAGAATTTGAGCAGCCAGTGCGTAGTGTGGGTTAACAGTTGAGTCGGCGACTCTATTTTCGACTCGGCTGGCCTCGTCACCAGGATTCAACAGTGCACGCACCATGGCACCGCGATTATCATAACCCCAGGCGATGCTGTTTGGTGCAAGCTGGAAAGGCTCGTAACGTTTATAGCCATTCACAGTCGGTGTAGTCAGCAGGCAACAGGC
>CAYPDN010000389.1:0-1510 GCA_964409445.1 uncultured Granulosicoccaceae bacterium | reverse complement strand
AAGGCTCGTAACGTTTATAGCCATTCACAGTCGGTGTAGTCAGCAGGCAACAGGCCGCTGCATGTTGCAGTAACCCGCCAATCCAGCCCGACGCTTCTGCTGTTAGCTCTCCCTGTTTAGCTGGCGTGAATGCATTTTTGCCGTTGTTAGTGTGTAAAAGTGATTGATGAATATGCCATCCGTTCGCGGCAGCATTAGGCAGTTTAGGCTTAGCCATAAAACTTGCGTGCAAACCGCGTTGATGACAAACCTCTTTTACCATGGTTCGAAACAACACAAATCGGTCAGCCTGAGTCATTGGATCTGATGGATCAAAAGTAAACTCAAACTGACTTGGGCCCATTTCAATCTCAACTGTTCGCAGTCCAAGCTCCATCTCCTGAGCTGCACGACGCAACGCATCAAGCAATGGCTCTGCCTCACCATAACGGGCTTCCGTTAAAAACTGCCATCCCTGTGTGATATTGCGTGTTTTGACTGCCGCGGGCGGCATGGTTGCCTGTTCGTGACTGCAACCGGAATCAAGACGCTCGAATACCTGAAACTCCGCTTCAAGACCCATCACAGCGGAATAACCTTCTGCATCCAGCTGTGTTAGCGCCTGTCGGAGTACATGTCGCGATGAAAAAGTTACCGGCGCTTTATTGTGATCGAGAATGTCACACAGAATCATTCTAGAGTGCGGCGACCAGGGCACTTTGGTTGCGGTGTTCGGATCGGGTACTGCCAATACATCGCTTGCCCCCTGAAGTGTCACCTCACCGATAGAGACATCGTCACTCCAGACAGGAAAAACAGTTTTATGCGCTGTGTCTTTTAACAGCAGTGTTGAGGGCATGCCAATGCCACTGGCAAACGCAGACACCAGAGCACTGGCAACAAGTGTTTTACCGCGCAGTATGCCGTGCTGATCAACAAAAACCAGACGCACAGTTTCTATCGATTGGTCGCTAAACTCAGCCAGAAGCTCACAGGCTTTATCGATCTCATCTTGCGCATATACACCGGCGGCAGCCAGTGCACCTTTCTTAATTTTTTCAGCATCAGAACTCGACATGGCTTTTCTATTTATACTTGTGGCTTTAAACCGTGGCGCTATATCGTGACGTCACACTGTCGCATCCCAGGGACATTCCGCTCGTCGTGCCATATCTGAACTAACGCTTGCATTCTGCCACTCTTCAGTATTGGCTATAGCGTCATTCGATAACGGGCCGATAATTTTTTCAGCTGCGTTGCTTTGCATGAGTAGCGCATCATTATTACCGTCTGCCAGCGCGCTGATTGCTTTGCGCAACATGCGACGATTGCGAATAATGGCAACATCGCTGCGACCAAGATGCTCTCTGGTTCGATCCTGAATGCTGCCCATCATTTCAACGGCCCATTGGTCATGAACGTTTATGTCGAGCCCCATCCCGGTATAGGTAGATGACTGTTGCTCCAGTGGATCGTAGCAGTAGTCGTTGGTTTTATTTTTTATCGGTGCGTACTCGGGCAGTGTATGCTC
>CAYPDN010000388.1:0-3767 GCA_964409445.1 uncultured Granulosicoccaceae bacterium | reverse complement strand
TTGACCCTTTTTGGCGTGCCTGTCCATTCTAAATTTGCCAGAACTAGTCCACGAAATCGACAGCCATTAATTTACATAGAACGGTTTTGAAAACATTATACTGCTTGTGGGCGTAACGCAGCGGTATGAGCAATTGAATACTGATAAACTTCCAAGAAAATATGTTATAGATGAAATCAAAAGCTGTCTGACCAGGAATACTTATGTATCCAGTGAGGCTGTTCACTATTTCTATGAATCACTTATTTTGCTGGATTGCTTTTCGTATAACTCAAAAGTACCAAGTTGCGATCGTAAACAAATAAAATGGAATCAAAAACAACTCCATAAAATTTATCGATCACAGTACTCACCCAATAATTATCAGTACCAGCTTGATTTGGTTGAAGCCGAAACATATCGTGCAGTGGGAGACAAGCTAAATGCAATAGAGCACTACGAGCTCGCGATTTCCTATGCCAGTGAGTACGGCTTCGATGAAGACAAAGCCATTGCAAATCAACTCGCAGCCGGTTTCTATTTTGAATGGGGTAAAGACAATCTTGCCGCACTTCACCTAAAGGAAGCCTACGACTGCTATCGCAGTTTGGGGTTGCTTGATAAAGCCGCACTTCTGTTGCCGCTATTGCCTAATGATTTTACCGAAGCCAGTAACAGTGAAAGCAACAATGCAATCCACACCGACTTCTATCCAACGATACCAGGAGAAAAAAAACAGGCTAAGATCAACAAGCACTTCCAAAGAGTTCTTGACTTCAGCTCAATCGGAATCTGGAAGCTAGATCACGCCGAAAACAAGCTCACCTGGGACCAGGGTATGTTCCAGATCTATGGGGTAGACCCTAATGATTTCCGTGGCACTGATCAAGACTGGTCAGATCGCCTACACCCGGACGATCGTGATAGAGCCATGGATTGCAAACTCGGTCAGGCTCGTGAATCCGAATTCAGAATCGTGCGACCCGACGGTGAAGTCCGCTATATTTTCTGTCGCCTCTATGTTGAAGTAGATGAAAATGACCGCTTGCTTTTTACCTTTGGTCTTAACCAGGATATTACTGATTTTCGTAAAATGGAGACAACTCTAAAGGACACACAATCCCGTTTACAAACCACGGTTCAGGACTTTCCAGGCTTCACCTTCAGATCTCAGCTCTCAGCTGACAGCATAGAATTAATAGCCATCGACATCAGCTCAAACTGTGAAGACGTGCTCGACGTATCTGCAGAATCAATCGTTAGTGGCCAGCATAAGATTATTGATTTTATTCATCCTGAAGATCAGGATCGAGTAGCGCTTTGGTGGCACAGAAAACAGAAAGACTTTGTATCGACAACGAATGAATTTCGTATTGTTACTCTGTCGGGAGTTGAAAAATGGCTGCGTGTTTCATCTCATCCAGTCAAATGTACAAACGACGGATCTAGCATTTGGGACTCAAGTATCTATGACATAACAAGCCAGAAAACAGCTGAGAGGGCATTGGCCGAAAGCGAAAAAAAATACCGGGCGCTGGTAGAAGATACCGTAGATACGATTTGGACAACTGACACAGAAAGCAACATAACTTACCTTTCACCCCGGTTTAAAAGTCTTAGCGGTTTTGATCCGCAAGATTGGATTGGCAAGTCAGCTTTTGAATTGTGTCATCCCGATGACCGCAAATCACTAACGCAGTTCCTACAACGTATCGGTGAAGACCGAGAGGCACTAGAACACGAGTATCGACATCTTCGCCACGATGGAAGCTGTGTCTGGGTCATGATTTGCGCTATCACTATTTACGATGACGCTGATCGCGTTATTGGCAAACAAGGCATTATTAGAGACATTTCTGATCGTAAAGAGGTAGAAATCGCCCTTAATGATTCACAAACCCGTTTTCGCCGAATGAACGAAAACGTACCGGGAATGATATATCGCTATGTCCGCCGGGCGGATAAAAGTCACTACATTGATTACGTGAACTCGAATTGTCGTGATCTTTACGATGTCAGTCCTGAAGACGCACTGGATAATGCAGACTTACTCCTTATGCGTATTCATCCGGAAGACATTGAACGAATTACTGCCGCAGTGGATGTTTCGGCGGAAAATTTGACGCCTCTTAAGGAGGAGTTCCGGGTGATTCTTCCAACCCGGGGGGTGCTTTGGCGTCAGGTAATTGCACAACCCGCCCGTAATGAGAAGGGTGATACGATTTGGGACGGTGTTACCTTAGATGTCACCAATCGGAAACTAGCAGAGAGCAAGCTAAAAAGCGCCAATAAACAGCTTGCCGAAGCCACCCGAATGAAAGATGAATTTCTGGCCAACATGAGCCATGAGTTACGCACACCGTTGTCGGCGATTCTCGGTATGAATGAAGGCATTAGCAGAGGCTTATTCGGACCGGTTACCGACGACCAAGTAGATGGCTTTAAAGTCATTCAGGAAAGCGGCGCACATCTGCTTGAACTGATTAACGAAGTTCTCGATCTGGCAAAGATAGAATCCGGATCTATGCAACTGGATCTCGTGGGAATTAATATCAATCGCCTTTGTAATTCCAGTTTTCAATTCGTTACTCTAGATGCACAACAGAAAAACATTAAGCTTGTTCTGAACGTACCTATTAACCTTCCAGATCTACAGGCAGATGAAAAGCGCTTACGGCAGATTCTGGTTAATTTGCTAAGCAACGCCATTAAATTCACCAATGACAATGGCAAAGTAACATTGGCGGTTGAGCGTATAAACCACGCGAAGAGTCATTCTGAAGAACTGATAAGATTCTCTGTTACAGATACTGGCATCGGTATTGAATCGTGCAAATTGAATAGCCTGTTCGAACCGTTTGTACAAATTGAAACAGCGCTAAATCGTGATCACGGTGGTACCGGTCTTGGGCTTTCCCTGGTCAGACAGTTCTCAAAACTTCTTGGGGGCAGTGTGGGAGCCACCAGCGATGTAGGAGTTGGCAGTTGTTTTTTTGTCGACCTGCCATTTCGTCAGGAACTATTGCCGGCAAAATCTGACGTGAAAGAATTGTCCTCTATTGGAAAAATAAGTCGGGGGCAGCCGACGCCATCAATACTAAAACAAGCCCATGACGAAAGCTCATCTGCACTTATTCTTCTAGCGGAAGACAATGAAGCGATAGCAAAATCAACCATGCGGCACCTGAACTATTTGGAATTTCGCGTACACCGCGTTAGTGATGGAGAAGCTGCAATAGAAGCCGCGTATGCCTACACGCCCGATATTATTTTAATGGATATACAAATGCCAACCGTAGATGGCTTTGAGGTTATACGCCGTCTGCGGACAGACCCGTTGTTTAAGACAACACCAATCATTGCTATTACCGGCCTGGCAATGCAAGGGGATGGTAATCGTTGTATCGAGGCTGGTGCCGATCACTATTTGAGTAAACCATACAGAATGCAGGAACTGGTTGATTTGGTTGAGCAGCACCTACACCATGAAGTGGTGTAGAGCAACTAAAGCCCGGCGGTTACTCTCCGGGCATTATTTCGTTTAAAGGCAGTTATATGTGATCGGTAAAGCCATTACATCACCCATAGTAATCGAGCGGTTGTGAAATCAGTCTCGGTGTAATGAAGGCAAAGAGAAGAGGGTATAGGTTAGGAAGTTTAGCTGTAGAAGTAGGAAGTACTCATGCCCAGAGCGCGCAAGTAGATTGGGCAGGGCGTCAAATTCGAGAAGATAAATACTGCCTCCATTACTCCAAAGACGAGTTCGCTTTTAGCAGGCAATCAACGCG
>CAYPDN010000387.1:0-3781 GCA_964409445.1 uncultured Granulosicoccaceae bacterium | reverse complement strand
CAATTAATTCTGCAATATCAGGATAGCCATTTCTAATGGCTACATCGCTGGCAGAATAACCATTCTTGTCCGCGGCACTTACCTCAGAGCCTAACTGCAGGAGTTTGGTTACAACCATTTTGTTGCCGGTTTGTGCTGCTATATGAAGCGCCGTTGAACCGTTTTCATTAGACCGATTAACTTCAACTACCGGTAGTGACAATAAATAACTCACCACTGAGTCGTGCCGGTTATCTATAGCTCGCATCAGTGGCGTCCATAGGTATACATCGGGCAGATTAATATCCGCACCAGCTGCAAAAAGTTGTTGAATTGAATCGTCAAAACCTTTTGCAGCAGCAATCATCACCGCGGTCCAGCCGTTGGTGCTTTGCGCGTTCAGCTCTGGCTCGCGTGACAGAACTATGTCAATCATCCCGGAGTTATTTCCAAGCACCGCGTACATTAGCGAGGTACCGCCGGTATTTCCTATGTCTGAGATCCTAAGACCACGCTGCAGTAATTCGTCCAGCAAACACTGATCACCAATTTTCACAGCAGCCATCAGCGCAGTCTTGCCTTTGTCATTGGTGAACTTCACATCAATCCTGTTCGCATCGACATGGCTAAGCAAACGCCATAAATCGGATACTTTGTCCTGATCTATCGCACGCTTCCACTCAGCTTGCAGCTTTAAAATTTCCGCCTCTGTCAGAGCTACCTCAGGGCCCGGTCGCTCTACCGGCTTACACACCGTAGCGTCGATCCCTGCCGGTAAACACAATACCGGCAACAACGTGCCACACAGAAAAACACTGCCACGTATTAATTTCCATGTGTAATAGCGCAAAATTATTATCAACGCAGAGCGTAACGCGACACCACTTCTGCAAAAGCGATTTGTGCGTTGTACTTACCGGAAAGGCGAATCATGGTATCCCGATTGAAAGACTCATCCCTCAAATCGAGAAACTCCTTTCGCCATTCATCATTCAGAGGTTGGCGCTGTTGATGAATAATACGAAACTCCTGATCAGACAAAAACCAGGTCAAAGACTTCTGAGCGCTGAGCAACGTTAGAATTTCATAGTGTGTTTCAGCACCACCGGGTGTAATCAATATCTCTCCAACCAGCGGGTTATCGGGCTGAGTAAACATTTGCAGTCGCAGCATAACGACAGTAGCGTTATCGTGTCCGATCAGATCAGTTTCGATACCCACTTTAAGTGCTGATTGTTGTCGCGCAAGCAAATCAATATCAATTTTCGATTCTTCACCGCCGAGTCTGAAAAATACCGCCGACTGCCAAACATCATCTGAGCCATCATCTGACGATTCTATTTTGACTGGCAGACAAGTCACCGTCGAACCGCCAGCCTTCATCATATCGACCACAGATTTCGGGAATGACTGCTTTTTCAGATTTTTTGACATTGGTGTTCGACAATAGCAGACAGAGAACAAGCCAGGAATCCTGCACCTGCATAATAGAAAAAGGCGAGCAAAATGCTCGCCTTTAGTTCACAAAACAATCCAGCCGTTAAGATCAGTGTTGGCAGATCAGTGGCGCTACAAAGAACGCTGCCTGATTGCTCCGTGCCCTCTGGCATAGCGATCAGGAACGCGCGATACGCCACCTTTCTTTCTGACTTTGTCGTACCAGAGATTGTGATGCTGCTCAGCCCACTCGGCTGATACATAACCGGTTGCCATGCCCTGAAGTGCACCCTCAGTTCCCGCGGTGCCAATATAGATATGGCCAATGGCAATAGTCATCCAGACAATGCCCGCTACTACGTGCCAGACATTGGCATCCTGCATAAGCCCTCTGGTTAACGACACCGGAAGCATCGCCTGTATTGCCGGGAAGCTTGGAGCAACCATCGCGAGACCGGTAATCACAACCGCCATGCCAAATGTCGCAATTATCCAGAACCATACTTTCTCACCGAAATTCATTCGGCCAGCTGGTGGATGCTTGTCTCCTATCAGGCCACCGCCCTGCTTAATCCAGTTCCAGTCTCCTTTACCGGGAAAGTTGTGCCAGATCCACATAACGATCATCAACACGATTCCGACACTCAGAACAGGACCAACGACATTGTGAAGCTGAATAGAAAATTGAGCCCACGCCGCGTATGCCGCTTTGCCTCCCGGAATACCCCCAAAAATTGGCAGCAGCAGCGTCCTGCCAAGCAGCATGCTCATGCCTGTGATCGAAAGTATTATGAAAGAGATTGCCGTGGTCCAGTGAACCAGTCGTTCAAACCAGGACCAGCGTTTAACTAATATCCCTGAAGGTCGATGTACCAGCTTGTTTTTGCCACTTATCAGGTGGTACAAAAGTATTAGCAAAAACATTCCGCCGATTGCCCACGGTGCATATTTAACGATCGGGCCACGGCGAAAATTAGCCCACTCTATGCCTGCACTCTGAGTAAGAACGCCAGTTTCCGGGCCCTTAATAGAACTGTAACCACCGACACCGCCTTTAACAGCTCGCCAATAGTCTGCACGCGGATTGGAGTCAGCGGCTTGTTCCTGAGCTACTGCGCTGTTTATACCGCTAAGCAGAAATCCACTAAATGGTGCGACCAACGCTGCCATCATAATTAACGCAAAGGTCCACACAGCAATTCGTTTGCGTCTTTTGATTCTTGCCGGATGGTTTTTAGGCAGGTCTTTTACTTTCATGAAATTATTCCCCCGATGGTGTACTCGTACCACTGAATTTTTGGTCTGACTGACCAACCTTTATCGACTGGATACCACGGTTAAAAACTTAATGTAAACACTGAGTATTGAAACTCCGTATTCCATTCACTCACTGCCTTCGCTTACTGTCTTCGCTTACTGTCTTCCCTGGACAAGATCAAAACGATCCGCCAGCCCACCTGCCCTGTCTGTGCCAGAAACACTCAACAGGGGATCAGCCGCACCTTTGTATTCATATGCATCCGGATCCAGCGCAGCTTCATCGACCTGATCCGATGTACCAATAGAATCGCAGGCACCAAGACCGATCATTAAAAACATCAAAACAGAAATTCGAGTCGCATTTTCCATATTCTTCTTTTCCAAATCATTCGATCTTATAAAACGCCATCAGCCATCATCTAACTCAACAACGACCAACCAAACAATGGGACCAAACAAACAATGGCTCAACAATTACGGCGGTCTTTATGACCGCCGTAGTTGATCATCCAAAAGACCTACTGGTCGTACGCTGTATCCCAGCCCCAGTTATTAGGTCTGCCACCACGTTTGGTTATGCGCTCTCGGTAGATATCTGCAACCTTGTCACCGTCACCGGCAATAAGAGCCTTGGTTGAGCACATTTCAGCGCACAACGGCAACTTACCTTCCGCAATACGGTTGCGACCATACTTTTCATACTCCGCCTCTGACAGATCATCCGCAGGACCACCGGCACAGAAAGTACATTTGTCCATCTTGCCGCGAGCACCGAACGCAGATTGCGACGGATACTGAGGTGCGCCGAACGGACAGGCATAAAAGCAGTAACCGCAACCTATGCACAGGTCTTTGTCGTGCAATACGATGCCGTCGTCTGTGGTGTAGAAGCAATCGACCGGACATACCGCCTGACAAGGTGCATCAGTACAGTGCATGCAGGCAACAGAGATAGACCTCTCTGCACCTATTTCACCATCACCGATAGTCACAACGCGCCGACGGTTAACACCCCAGGGCACTTCGTGCTCGTTTTTACAGGCAGTAACACAACCGTTGCACTCAATGCAGCGCTCGGCGTCACAAAGAAATTTCATTCTAGCCA
>CAYPDN010000386.1:0-3786 GCA_964409445.1 uncultured Granulosicoccaceae bacterium | reverse complement strand
TGACGACAGCATTTTCAGCCAGCCCCAGTCGCTGCATATCGCTGCTGTGCAGTGACACATAGTTTTGTTGTGCATCGGATGTTTTCTGAAGTGATCTTGCGCGTCTAACCAGCATGTCTGCTTTATAAGCTGGCAGATCACCGCAGCGAAGCAGCGCACCACCAGTGTCTGCACTTGATGGTACTTCGACGTTGTCAATTGTATAACTGTTGTTGAGCTGAATATCGCGACACAGGTCTTTCAGCTCTTCTCGAACATCAACGACACTGTCATAGCCAAAACCTTCCAGTTCAAGCTGGTTGCCAAGCACACGGAGGATCTTCCATGCGGGACGACCCTCACCCGGTGGTTTGGTTGTGCCATTAAACATCTGCCATGCACCAGTGGCATTGACAAAGGTCCCTGCAGTTTCTAAAAATGCCGCTGAAGGCAATACAATGTTGGCATGTTCCACTGCATGACGACTAAGGTGCGTAGAGATAATAACCAGTTGAGATTCTTTACAAATTTTTCTGGCCAGTGCTGCATTGATTTGTTCATATCTGGGCTCAACACCCAGCAACATAAGCACTTTGGTTTTATCACTGAGCATTTGCGCTGCATTCAAACCCGCCTGCTCTACTGCCACGCCAGCTGGTCCCCGGTGTGGAATGCATCCGGCAAGCCAGGCCCCTGAGGTATTTCCACCTTCAGGAAGATAGCCAAGTGTTGCACCAGTGGAATTAGCAATGCAGGTAGCTATCACACGCAGATCGGAATAATTCGGATGCATTACTGAAAGATTGCCGAGCATTACCACTGCAGTTTTTGCATCTTTCAGTTGCGCTGCGATCTCGCGGTGCTCGTCAGTCACCTGGGCTTCAGAACTAATACTGGTAATGACATGATCTTTGCAGTCGCACGCTACTGCAATTGCCAGTGCGTGCAGCAACATTTCTCTGGGGGCCGCACCAATATTGTGCTGCGGCTCGAAATTCATTTCGTAGACGCGCGGGTTGATAAAACTGATGTTGGCACCGGCAAGACTTGCTTTGCGCAAACGAAGTGCTGCTAACGGTTGCTCCTTTCTAACGTTCGAACCAATCAACAAACCTGCATCAATCTTTTCCAGATCTTCCAGACTCATACCCAGCCATGGCATCACCGGTGCGCGGTGCTGGTCTTTAAAATCCGTTTGCGACAAACGGTGATCAATATTGTTACTGCCAAGCGCACGCATCAGCTTCTGCAACAGGTACTGTTCTTCAATAGTGGCCGTTGCCGACGCCATGGCAGAAATAGATTTGGGCCCGTTCTGATCAACGCTTTCTTTTAACGCCGCGGCAGTAGCCTCTAGTGCTGTCTGCCAGTCGACAGGCTTGAGTTCACCGTCAATGCGAAGCATTGGTGTATGAATGCGATCATCTGTATACAGGCCTTCATAACTGAATCGATCACGATCTGAGATCCAGGTTTCATTCACTGCTTCATTCTCACGAGGGACAACACGCTTAACTTCATCGTTGCCAACGTGTACAAATACATTACTGCCAACACTGTCGTGTGGTGATATTGACTGATGCTGCGTCAGCTCCCAGGAGCGCGCAGTGAAGCGCGAAGGTTTTGCAGTCAGCGCCCCTACGGGACAAAGATCAATCACATTACCGGATAACTCTGAGTCAACACTTTTAGCGATGTAAGTGCCAATACGCATGTTCTCACCGCGACCTGTCGCACCAAGCTCGCGTACACCGGAAATCTCTTCACCAAAGCGTACACAGCGCGTGCAGTGAATACAGCGCGTTAATTCAGTAGAGATAAGTGGTCCGATGTTTTTATCCATCACCACGCGCTTGGTCTCTATATAATCAGATGAGCTGTTGCCATAGCCAAGTGCTACATCCTGCAATTCACACTCACCTGCCTGATCGCAGATTGGGCAGTCAAGCGGATGGTTGATCAGTAAAAATTCCATCGTACCGGCCTGCGCACCTGCAGCAAGCTCGGAACCAGTTTTTATCACCATGTCCGGTGCTACCGGCGTGGCACAGGCAGGCAATGGTTTTGGTGCTTTTTCTACTTCAACAAGACACATCCGGCAGTTGGCCGCGACACTCAATTTTTTGTGGTAACAAAAACGCGGTATCGTAATACCAGCCTCGTCTGTTACCTCGATGATCATCTGCCCTTTGCGTGCCTGTACCGACTGACCATCGACAGTGATATTGATCATGTCGTCGTTATTTTTGGGGGCATCACTCATGCGGCAGACCCCAGCTTTTCTTCAACAATGCTGCGCTTGTGCTCAACATAGTATTCAAACTCGTGCCGGAAGTGACGCAACATACCCTGCACCGGCCAGGCTGCAGCTTCTCCGAGTGCACAGATAGTGCGACCGGCAATCTTTGCAGCCACGTCTTCCAACTTTTCTATATCTTCGGGTCGACCTTTGCCTTCAATGATGCGTACCAACATGCGATACAACCAGCCGGTACCTTCACGACACGGCGTACACTGACCGCAGGACTCTGAATAATAAAAGCGCGATATTCTGCAAAGCGCTTTAACCATGTCCGTGGTTTCATCCATCGAAATCACAGCACCTGAACCCAACATAGAACCAGACTTCGCTATAGAGTCGTAGTCCATGTTGGTGGCAAGCATGATGTCACCTGGCAATACAGGCATTGATGAACCACCTGGAATTACCGCTTTGAGTTTTCTGCCGCCACGTACACCGCCGGCAAGCTCAAGCAGTTCACTGAACGGAGTACCTAAACAGATTTCAAAGTTACCGGGATTATTCACATGGCCGGACATTGAAAAACATTTCTGACCGCCAGAGTTTTCAACGCCAAGGTCCATAAACCACTGCGCACCGTTTCTCATGATGGTAGAAGCTGATGCAACCGACTCGGTATTATTGATTGTGGTCGGCTGACCATACAAACCAAAGTTTGCCGGAAACGGCGGCTTAAACCGTGGCTGACCTTTTTTGCCTTCCAGTGATTCGAGCAGTGCAGTTTCTTCACCACAGATATAAGCACCGGCGCCGAGCGTGCCATAGACATCAATACTTACATCGGTATCAAGGATATTCTGCCCCGCCCAGCCGTTATCGTATGCCTCTTTTAAAGCATCCATAAAACGCTTGTAAGGTTCATCCATCCACTCACCGCGCATGTAGTTGTACCCAACAGTTGCACCAATGGCGTAACAACCAATCAACATACCTTCGATCAATGAATGCGGATTAAACCGATGAATATCTCGGTCTTTGCAGGTACCGGGCTCTGACTCATCACTGTTTACCACCAGATAATTTTGCCCGCCTTCAACGGGTTTTGGCATGAAGCTCCACTTAAGACCGGTAGGGAAGCCCGCACCACCACGACCACGCAGACCGGAAGCTTTAATTTCAGCGACCACGTCTTCAGGTGACATCTTTTCTTTAAGTATTTTCTTCCAGCCTTCGTAACCACCAATTTTCAGGTAGTTCTCGTAGGTCCATGGCTGGTCGAATTGCAGCGTGGTATACACCACTTGATTTTGTTCTTTACTCACAAGTAATCACTCCAGTGAGTCCAGAATCTTATCGACCTTTTCAGGCGTAAGACTCATGTGATAAACGTGATCTACCTGCATCATCGGGCCACCATCACAACCTGCCAGGCATTCTTCTTCCACCTTGAGGAAAATTTTGCCATCAGGTGTGCTTTGTCCGAGCTTGATGCCATATTTTTTTTCAACGTGATTAACAATGGTGTCACTACCCATCAGCATGCAACTGATGTTGGTACAAATAGC
>CAYPDN010000385.1:0-3806 GCA_964409445.1 uncultured Granulosicoccaceae bacterium | reverse complement strand
TTTCAGTGGTGCTTTTGGTTCTTACCAGGCCCGCTTCGAGCATGGAAAAACCTGCTGCCATCCACATAACCAGTGCTCCACAGATCAGAAAGTAAAAAGTATCTATGGCGTACTGCAGTTGAAAAATTTGTTCTTGCATATTGGTCCCCGGCCTGTGGCCTAAAGTGCTTCTTCGCCGGTTTCACCGGTTCTGATACGTACAGCGTGTTCAATGTTGGTGATAAAAATCTTTCCATCCCCGATTTTGCCGGTGTTGGCGGCTGCTCTTACCGCTTCAACAACTGCATCGACAAGGTTCTCGCTAACAACTGTTTCGAGTTGCACTTTGGGCAGAAAGTCGACTACGTATTCAGCACCGCGGTAGAGTTCGGTGTGACCTTTCTGTCGGCCAAAACCTTTTACCTCGGTTACGGTGATGCCGCGTACGCCTATCTCGCCGAGCGCATCGCGAACCTCATCTAGCAAGAAGGGTTTGATAATCGCTGTGATTTTTTTCAATTAGGTTGCTCCTGGGTTTAACCAACTGCGCATACGCAGATGTGATGCATATTGCGTATTGGTGCGATGTGAATTTGTTGCATTGACGAACTGCGGTGAGGGCAAGATAATCACTGCGAGTGATGTTGTAATCTGCTAATTTTGCACTGCAGCGATGCATTAAATGCATCACATTGCCAAGTAGACTTAAAGAAAGGCTTAAATATGAGGCATTTATTGCCCCTTCATTACATCGATACTGTTGCTCGCAGTGGGTCAATCAGACGCGCAGCGAGTAAACTTGCGATCACCTCTACTGCGCTCAACCGTCGCATATTGGCAATGGAGGAAGAACTTGGGGTACCCATATTCGAGCGATTGCCTCGTGGCGTCCGGCTAAGTACTGCAGGTGAGTTACTGATTCAGCACATTCGCTCTCAGATGGCGGATATGGAGCGGGTTAAATCGCAAATAGCAGATTTAAGTGGCGCTCGTCGCGGACACGTATCACTTGTTTGTGGTCAGGCTTTACTGCCACATTTCATATCTGAACAAATAGCGCTATATCGCAAGGAACATCCAGCGGTGACTTTTAGCGTTAAGGTGTGTGATCGCAAAGCTGCAATTGAGCAGCTGACGTCTTTTGATGCAGACTTATCTGTAGTTTTTGAACCGTTTAGAACTGCAGAGTTTCAGCCCTTGAGCCGAGTCGAGCAGTCGCTAAAGGTGATAATGTCTGCATCTCATCCGCTTGCTGTGAAAGAGCGGCTCGGCTGGAGTGATTTGCTGTCTACGAAGGTTGTGCTGCCAACTGCAAGTAACGGAATGCGATTCATTCTTGATGATGCGATGTTACGTAAGGGGGATGAGCTTGAAAAAGTTATAGAGTCAGACAATTTTGATTTTATAAGAAATTATCTGATTCATGAGCACTGTGTTTCCTTTCAGTTGCCAATCGGTTTAAAACCCATAGATAAAGAGACCATAGACAAAGGCAAAATTGGACTGGAAGATGGTATGGAAATCGTCAGTCGAGATATTGACGAGCGAGCAGTACCCGGTGGTAATCTGTATGTTGCACAGTTAAAAGGCAGAGTGTTACCGGTGGCGGCGGCATTGTTTGCCAATGCAATTGTGAAGGCACTCGAGTTGCGGTATGCAACTTCAGTTGAAGAGCCTGAAGTATCAAAGTCCGGGCACAGTTAATAAAGCAAAGAGTAGTCACTCAAACTTGAAATCACCCTTGTTGCCGGATTATGGTTCAATGGTGTAAAGCATGTTTAAGTAACAATAGAGTCCGTAATGGCCGAACCGCTTAATGATGAACAATTAAATCAGTTTAATAGCGATGGTTATCTGATTGAACGCGGTCTTGCCGGTGCAGAATTGATCGCACAAATGAATCGTGTGATCGATGATTCTGTCAGTCCTGCTCTGGCACCGGTTGAATATGAGGCAGACGTACACTACCCCGGTGCACCGGAAAGTAAATCAGCACCCGGTGGTCAAACTCCGCGTCGCTTGTTAAACGCATACACGCGCGATAGTGTGTTTCGTCAGTGGGCCAACAGCGTTGAAGTGGTTAGCCGGCTGAGACAAATGCTTAACAGCGATCAGGTGATGGTGTCGCAAAATCATCATAACTGTGTGATGACCAAGCACCCGGGATACAGCAGCGTGACTTCGTGGCATCAGGATATTCGCTATTGGTCGTTTGATCATCCGGAGCTTATTAGTGTTTGGCTGGCGCTTGGGCCTGAACACAAAAACAACGGTGGACTAATGCTGATTCCAGGTTCTCATCAACTCAACCTTGAGCGTGGAAGGCTGGATGCATCATTGTTTCTACGTACAGAGATAGAGCAAAACAGAGAGTTAATCGCCCACGCGGTACCAGCCGAGCTTGAGGCCGGTGATACACTATTTTTTCATTGCCGCACTTTTCATGCTGCCGGTCAAAACGAGGCAGAGTTTGTAAAAAAGTCACTTGTATATACTTATCACGCGGAAAGTAACCGATCTATTCCGGAAACACGTTCGGCAGTTCACGATGATATTATTGTCGGTGAATAGCTACAGGTCTTACTGATCGGCACAAATAAATTATCGTGCATGATCCGTTGAACGAGGAGTGAATGTGATTAAGCTAAATAACGCTAACATCGAAAAGTCCGAGTTTATCGATGTCAATTTATCCGATACAACCTTCAGGGATATCAATTTGAAGCGTGCGAGCTTCAATGATGTGTCACTCAATGGCAGTGTCTTTGACGATGTCGATTTGTCTGAAGTGGTTGTTGCCAATGCGAAGCTTGATGGTATGACGATAGACGGTGTTTCGGTGCAGGCTCTTTTTGCAGCCTATTTCTCCCAAAACCCTGATGGGCAGGCAAGCTAGTGTGGTGTATCAAATAAAGGCAGTATATGAGAGCTTGTCATTTGCTTTGCAGCAAGGCGCAGCTCGCAGGTAATGGCCCCTGGTTTTACTGGAGATGGCTTTTCAAGAGCTGCAACGCGGTTGCGGAGCAAATGACCCATACTTTCATTCTCTAGGCCCGCAGGGGCGGTAAATCAAAGTGCATCAGTAACTTAGCAATGTGAACGTTGTGTGGGCTACAACAGTAATTACGCCATGCCTCAGGCACTTTGGTTTACCGACTCATGTGCTGCATTTGTTTGATACACCACACTATTGCACCTCCATGCTACTTCTTGATTACTACTAAATGAGCACGTTCTAAAAAACCGAAATCTCCGCCATTCTGTTGATCGCAGCCATATCTCTGTGTTTATCGTGGCGATGACTTTGAGCCGTATCCCTGATGTCCAGGTCTTAAACGCGATATCAATCTGGTATGTCAGGTCCGCTGCTGGACCGGGCATATGTTCGGGTAGAGGTTAAGCTTATAGCGTGTAAGTGATATCGCCAAAGGTGGGAATAGTAATACAGCACGTTCGCCAACGATGATATTTTTTTGGCACCGGACTCCCAAATTAGTCAAGCAATCACACGCCAGGCGTCAATTACACATCACAGCATCAAACGTTGTGCTCAGAAGCGTTAAGTGCCTCTGTAAGAGTTATAAAAACGTTAAAAAATTCGAACGAAAGCGGAGAATTCGCAGTAAGGATATTGGTCACAAGATTACTTAATTATATTAAAGCTATCGGTTTACCGATGGAGCGATGAAGCAAAATGATTGCGCCAAATATACACTCAATAACTGGCACCGACATCACATCCGAGTTCGACATAAAGCAGGTTGCTGACGTCGATACCAGATTTAGTTCTGGAGGACTACTTTCAGTCACTGTTGAATTTTTAGCTA
>CAYPDN010000384.1:0-3814 GCA_964409445.1 uncultured Granulosicoccaceae bacterium | reverse complement strand
TTGGCTGATGCCGGTAATACGGTGGTGGTCAGCGCGCGAGGTATCGAGAAGCTTCAATCGCTTGAGCGCTTGTCCACTTCTATGAGTGGAAGCATTATGTCACTGGCTTATGACGTCACACAGGACGATGAAACTAACACTATACGCACCAGGCTGGAAAGTATTGTCGGTAGTCTTGACATGGTGATTATCTGTGCCGGGTGTTGCGAGTATGTTGATGACGCCGAATTGGATATTGATTTATTCAGACGTGTTTATGATGTCAACGTATTCGGTGCTGTTAATACAACACGTGTGGCTATGCCTCTGCTTGAAAAGGCCGGAGGTAACTCAGAGGGCAGGCCACAAATAGTTGCCATTGCCAGTTTGTCTGCGGTAACGGGGTTGCCGAGGGCCGAAGCTTACGGTTCGTCCAAGGCGGCTATGATCTACCTGTTTAATACGTTAAGACTTGATCTGGAAAAACGCATAGATGTCACTGTTGTCAATCCGGGTTTTGTCGCAACCGAAATGACCAAACAAAATGATTTTCCTATGCCCTTTATGATGCAGCCTCCGGAAGCCGCTCGTTGTATTATTAAAGGTGTATCCAGACGCCGGCTGACAGTTAATTTTCCGTTACGACTTTGGTTGTCGTTAAAGCTGCCTTCGCTTATACCGTCACTGTGGTACCGATGGATCGGTCCAAAGCTGGTTCGTTCAGGCGCAGGCTAATGATTATCGCAGCAATCAAAATTAGTGATCAAAGATAAAAATACCAGGAAGGATGAACTAAAGTTGAAGATTGCCATCGTCGGTGCTGGAATCTCGGGCCTTACCTGCGCTTATTATCTGGCGCGGGATCATCAGATTACAGTATTTGAATCTGAAGCAGAGATTGGCGGCCATACCGCAACTAAAACAGTTGATGTGGGTGGTGAGACCTTTGATGTAGATACTGGATTTATAGTCTACAACGACTGGACGTACCCAAACTTCATCAAGCTGATGGATGAAATCGGTGTTCCTGGTCGAAAATCTGAAATGAGCTTTAGTGTTACCTGCGAGACCAGCGGGCTTGAGTATGCTGGAAGTAACATCAACACATTGTTTGCCGACCGAAAAAATCTATTGCGGCCCGGCTACTGGAAAATGCTTAAGGATATTGTCAGCTTTAACAAAGTTGCTGTTAAAGATCTGCACGCTGGAAATATTACAGCGGATATTACCCTCGGTGAGTACCTTGCCGAAAAAGGCTACGGCACTATGTTTCGCGAAAAGTATCTCGTGCCTATGGGTGCTGCGATCTGGTCATCAACCACTGATGCGATGGAAGATTTTCCAGCATTGTTTTTTATTAGATTTTTTAGAAATCACGGTTTGCTTTCGGTTAAACACCGACCGCAGTGGTACACAATTGTGGGTGGGTCCCGAAATTATCTGCCAGCGCTGACAAAGTCTTTCAGCGATTCTATTCGAACCGGTGTTTCAATCAGTGAAATAAAAAGAACTGATGATTATGTTGACATTGAATACACAGTTAGGGACAAATCAGCTACGAATAAAGAACGTTTTGATGCAATTGTATTTGCAACTCACAGTGATCAGGCGCTTGCGTTACTGAATGATGCAACTGCAACCGAGATAGACGTCCTTGGTGCGATTCCTTATCGATCAAACGAAGTTGTTCTGCACACAGATGCAAGCCGGTTGCCGTGGCGCGAGAGAGCCTGGTCCAGTTGGAATTACCGACTTTCTAAAGACGATGGCGCTCAGGAAGCACCACTGGCAAAGCTGACTTATAGCATGAATATTTTACAGGGCATCGAATCAGACACGGTTTTTTGTGTCAGCTTGAATCAGACAGATGAAATCGATCAGAGCAAAGTGCTGGGTGTATACAACTACAGTCACCCTGTATTCACCGCTGAAGGTATCGATGCCCAGGCGCGTCGGGGTGAAATTAGTGGTGAAAACAATACCTGGTATTGCGGTGCATACTGGGGCAATGGTTTTCACGAGGACGGTGTGAGTAGTGCCCTGCATGTTGTGGAGTCCCTTAATGCTTTGCTGAAAAATAAGCAGTCCACGAGCAATGCAATGAAAAACAGTGTTGCGTCTAAAGTCCCGACAAATGAAACCGGGAGTACCTCCGTTGCCAGCTGAAGAAAAAAAGCTGCGCAGCGCGATCTTTGAAGGCTGGGTATGGCATCACAGATACCAGCCGTCAGAGCACAAGTTTCGCTATCGTGTTTTCATGATGTACCTCGACCTGGCTGAAGTAGATTGTATTTTCAGCAAGAGTATTTTTTGGGGCAAGCGCTGGTACCATGCTGCACGGTTTGTCAGGTCTAATTATTTTTCCATCAACGGTAACTACTCTCAAAGTGTTGATGCGGCAGTCAGGCAGGAAGTGAGGGATCAGATTAGCGTCGAGGTCGCAGGCCCCGTTTGTATGTTGACAAATCTGCGCTACTTTGGCTATACAACCAATCCGATAAGTTGCTATTACTGCTTTGACGCAGAGTCTGCAAAGCTCGTTGCGTTGTTGATTGAGGTGACAAATACTCCGTGGGGCGAGAAGCATCACTATGTTCTTGATCTAACGACTTATCGTGAAAGTGAAGTTATTGAGTTTGAAAAAAAAATGCATGTGTCACCCTTTATGCCAATGGACAGAAATTATCGGTGGCGAGGGTCGATGCCGTCGCAAACGCTAAGGTACTCACTGGCTTCCGTGGTAAAATATGGGCGGAGTTTGACTGCAGAGGAGGGAGGCAGTGAAAGCAACGTGCAGTTTGATTCCGGTGTTGTTTTCAACCGTGTGCCAATTTCCGGTAAAGCGTTAAACCGTACCTTGCGTCACTACCCGTTAATGACTGTAAAAGTCATTTCTGCGATCTATTGGCAGGCATTGAAGTTGTGGATCAAAAAGGTACCGTTTGTTCCGCACCCGGAAAAGTCTGTGCCATGAAAATAAATTTATTGCCTTAGTGTTTTAGTAATAATCTCATGCACAGAAATTCAAATACACAAGTAAAAGTTGAATGGTGAGTCTGATGAATTCTTCAGGGGATACAGAAACACAGCTAGGTTTTGACCAGCGTGATACCGGTATTGCGAATACTGCATTGCCTAAAAACATCAAACGATGGTCTGCGTTGATTGGTAATCGCAAAACCCGTAGTGATACAACGGCAGAAAAGTGGTTGAGGACTCTGGTGTTTCGACACATCGGTAAAATGAATCGAGGTGTACTGACGATTACCGATCAAACCGGCACGCATCATTTTGGCGAGCAGCCTGTTGCCTCTTGCAGCAACGATTCTGACAAAAATGCTGGCCGTGGTAAAACTGTTTCTGGCAACACTGGTACAGGTAAGATCGGCGATGACATCAATGCACAAATTTTTGTTGAAGACTCAGAAACCTACACGGCGATAGCCCTGAATGGCGTAGTAGGCGCGGCTGAAGCCTACATGGATGGACACTGGACAACACCGGATTTGGTGTCGGTAATTCGTTTTTTTGTCAGCAACATATCGCAGCTTAAGGAAATGGATGGCGAGCGCAATTTGTCGAACAAGCTTGCTCTCAGTTTGCTGGAACGATTCACCAGAAACAGCATTTCCCGTGCTAAGGAAAACATTTCTGCCCACTATGATCTCGGCAATGACTTCTTTGAGCTATTTCTCGATCCTACAATGATGTACTCAGCCGCTCTGTTTAAGCAGGATGAAAACATGTCTCTGGAGCAGGCTTCTATAGCAAAGCTTGATCAGTTGTGTCAGATGCTGCAATTAAAACCTGAAGATCATCTGGTGGAAATTGGAAC
>CAYPDN010000383.1:0-3835 GCA_964409445.1 uncultured Granulosicoccaceae bacterium | reverse complement strand
ACTGAGTTTTTAGACATCAAAGATTGAGATACCGTTGGAATAACCGATGCTCTAATGACCAGTAGTGACACCACACTTAGTGATACAGCCAGTACGATACCTCCAATGTAAGACTCTGTTCTGTCGTATAACAAGCCACCCAGCCACGGCCCAAGCAACCCGGCCGTGCCCCAGGCAGTAAATACCTGCCCATACACCCGTGCCGAGTTACTGCGACCGAAACCTTGTGCTACGACAACCGGATACAGAGCTATTATCGCACCGTAACCATAGCCAACAATTGCCAGTGCCAACAAACGACCCCAGGTAAAATTGAAAGGAATTAGCAGTAAAACAAGCCCCACAGATGACAGCGCGGGCAACACCTGCAACAACTGTTTGTTGTTATACCTCTCAACGATAAAGCCCGCTGTAAATCCACCCAGCATATTGCCAAGTGCTACCAGAGCCGGTGCGAGGGAGGCAAGCTGCGCTGGAATATTCAGCCAAATAGTTATACCAAATGCATGGCCGATAATCATCAGCCCTGCAGTTACCGCGGTGCCATAACCAAACCACAACATCAGCCGCAACCGGCGCTCCTGAGCTGTGAGATTCACCTGTGCACTTTGCTCAGTACCGATATATTCAGCCCGGCACAGCTTGACAAGTACGGCGGCAACTATGCATACAGTAAAAATAGTTAATGCGGCCGCCGTCAGTGCTTGGCTCGTGTGTGGTATGCTGAAAGATGCCTGGAACATTTGCTTTCTAGATGGTTACAGGGTTGCTATTCAACTAAACAAGGAATATTGCGCCGTGAAAAAACTACTTACTTCCACCGTGTTTTTTTTATTCTGCTGTGGCGTCGCTAATGCAGAAGAAATTAGTTTAACAACGAATGATATTGACACTTTGATCAATGGTAAAACTATCAATGGAGTTCACTATGGGAAGAAAACAATTCAATACTTCTCCAAATCAGGTTTGACGCTATGGATAGGTCAGGGAGATGAACAACCTACTGAAGGACAGTGGAAAGTGGAGAACGACCAGTACTGTTCGAAATTTGGCAGCGATTGGGCATGCTTTGATATCGTTTTTGATAAAGCCCAGAACATTCACTATTTTATAGGCGAAGGTTTCAGAGCTCCGTTTGTTGTCGCGCAGGAATTCAGTCTCAATTTCTAATTCTGCAACTACCTTTCAGCTCCAACAATACTTTGTTACTAAAATTTAGTGGGACAAGCGCTGTAGTAGGAGAACGAGAATTTTTGTGCTCATCTGTATTATTTTGCACGATCCGTTTTTCCACCGCTCACGCTCAATGCGCATCTGGATGCTGGTGTGGTTTGAGGTTTTCGGTGTTTCGGCCAATCCCGCATCAATCGGATTCAGGTCGACACAGGTCATGCAACTGATCACGGCTTTTTCATCAAGCAAGGCCTGAGATTTAAACCGTGACTCTTCAGAAGTGACCAGTGTTCTCGTCCTCATGGTTAGTGCGTTTGGCGATATTCTCTTTGGTACTCTCATAAACCTGAAACTATACTGTGGCATCCATATATGTCCCCCTAATCCTGGACATGCACCGTAGTACACCGTAGTAGGTTTTTTTAACTCAAATGGCGTATGCGAGCTGACCTGATGTTTGCTATGGTCGTGATTTACGTCAAATGGAGTAGATGTAGATATGGATATCAGTACCAGTAAAGTGGTCGAGAAGATAAAGCCTGATTTTTACGACCCCACCGAAGTTGATCAATTGGTGGAGGCCTGGAGTGAGCTGTGTGAGCGAGCCCAGAAAGATTCCAATCATGACTTGCAGTTCGCCGCCGTAGAAAAGGCGGCTATAGCAGCTCTGTCATCAGCGCCGAAAGAACAGCCTGCTGGACATATAGGTCATGATATCAGTCGAATGCTCAACTCATTTGATTACCCGACTTATCTGGTTAGCTCGGATGGACATATCGTAGCGAGTAACCTTTGCGCATGGAAGGAATACAGTCTGGAAGATCAGGACTCTATCAACCAGCTTCCATTTAAGATCGATGGATCTGAGAAAATCAGTCAGTTAATAAAAGCGGAAGTTCGACAGGATAACGCAGATCGAGAGTCTGCTTTGTTGCTAAAACGTACTCACGCGAGCGAGGGTCAACAGGATGCTACTGTCGCGATCACTATATCCTATGGTCGCGTTCCCACCGCTTTGGTCTTTGTTATCACCACTAAGTGGAAAACTAAATCAGTTAAGCTACTAAAGGAGCAGTTTGGTCTCACCAAGACAGAGTTGGCCATTCTAATCAGTTTTGTCGATGGATATTCATCTCAAGATATTGCAAAGCAAAGGCAACGTTCACATGAAACGGTCAGAGTACAATTCCAATCAATTCGAGACAAGCTGCAGGTTAAAACTCAAACAGAGTTGCTAAGAACGATTTTGTCTGTATCGAATTTCACCAGAGATATCAGTGAAATAACCAGTGCCGTCGAACATCCCCACAGGCGTAAATCAATAAATGCTACACAGCGCGGTAGGTTAGTTGAAGTAACTCTAATGGGGGATCTCGCAGGAGATCCTATGCTTACACTCGCAAATGCAGCGAACTATACTTTTAATGCTGATGTGGAACAGCAATTATTCGATGCAAATTTATATATTATTAGTGTTGTCACTCCAGGCTGTGGTCGTACCGACCCGGTACCAGCCGGAGAAGCCCGTCTGAATTGCATAAGTGCAGATGTGAATGCAGTGCTGGATCAACTGGGAGTAATGAGTTGCCCCATGTTTGTCTATAATGCAAATGCACCGGTGTGCTATGGCGTAGTACGCAGAGCCCCTGAGCGATTCACTCACGTTGCCCATATTGCTGCATGTGCGCCAATCAGATTCCAGATCACACTCGAATCTCAGTCACCCTGGGTTACCGGTATTCTTAAAGCGAGTGTCAAGCACCCGGCGATGAAAAGAGTGCTTTTCCACGGTACTATGAAAGCATGGGCAGCGCTTGGTGCGAAACAATTTATGCGACTGCAAATGTCATCCAACCCAGTGGACGCTAAATATGCACTTGCACCTGAGAATATCAGCGAGTTTGAACATGCGTTAGAGACTGCGACCCAGGGTGGTGTGTCATCCGCCGCAGATGATTTAGCACTTACATTTGAAGATTGGACTCCGGATGTTGAGACTATTCCGCAGAAAATAACCCTGTTACATGGTGCTCAGGATAAACTCGTTACGATAGATTTTATCCGTGAATTCGCATCGGCCTTTCCCGAAAAAATCAAAATGAAAGTAATTGAAAAAGCAGGTTTTCCGTTACTGCAAAGTCATCCGAACGAAGTCATTAAGCTATTGAGGTCAGTAGTGGATGCGTATGGTCTGGAAAGCGCTAACAATGACCGCTTGTGCTCAGCAGATTAAGCGACTCAGCTACTGCGAAGAACTGGTATAAGGGGCTGTTGAGCACTGAGCCGTATTTTCAATACTCGAATACACCACTGCTTTTACACATGCGTAGATGGCGGCATTATTGAGGCTGTGAAACGACCTGCTGTGATGTCGGTGAGTTAGAACAAGGACCCAATCCTTTTTTAACTGTCGTCCCTTATCCGCAGGTGTTTTATTCTCCAATTGTATTTGATCCCAAATAGCAGCGGCTATTGCAAAATGAATTTCACGGGAATACAAGTTTTCACTGCTGTTAGTGAATCCATGTGAGTGTTCCAGGTTGCAATACGGCGGCTGAGGCATTTTAGTGTGGAAATATTGCAGTTAGCAATTGGCAGCAAACCGGTGCCCTACAGCGTATTAACTCAACTGAAAAATTGGCACCTCTCGAGATACGCGGGC
>CAYPDN010000382.1:0-3836 GCA_964409445.1 uncultured Granulosicoccaceae bacterium | reverse complement strand
ACAAGATCTGGGATGCGCATGTTGTAAGCACAGAACCGGACGGCACTTGTCTTATCTACATAGACCGCCACCTCGTTCATGAGGTCACCAGCGCGCAGGCTTTTTCCGGTTTGCGATCCAACAGCCGTCAGGTACGCCGTCCAGAATTAACACTGGCCGTTGTCGATCACAATATTCCAACGTCAGATCGCTCGCAGGGCATCGACGACCCGGAGAGCAAACTGCAGGTCGATACACTGCGCACAAATACCAATGAGTTCGGCGTTGAGTACTACGACGAAACTGACGAACGCCAGGGCATTGTGCACATCATCGGTCCGGAACAAGGCTTCACCCTCCCCGGCACCACAGTTGTCTGCGGTGATTCACATACAGCAACCCACGGTGCATTCGGTGCACTGGCGCATGGCATTGGCACATCCGAAGTTGAGCATGTACTCGCCTCGCAAACACTGTTGCAAAATAAATCAAAGAACATGCAGGTGCTTGTCAAAGGCAAGTTACCCGATGGTGTCACAGCAAAAGACTTAACTCTGGCAGTGATTGCTAAAACCGGTACTGCAGGCGGCACTGGGCACGTCATTGAATATCGCGGTGAGGCAATCACTGATCTGAGTATTGAAGGCCGCATGACACTCTGCAACATGGCTATCGAAGGCGGTGCCAGAGCCGGTCTTGTCGCACCTGATGAAAAAACTTTTGAATACCTTAAAGGCCGACCCAAAGCGCCAAAAGGTGCAGACTGGGAAGCAGCAGTAGAATACTGGAAAACTTTAAAAACTGATGACGGCGCTAAGTTCGATTTAACCGTTGAAATAGACGCCACTGAAATCGCCCCGATTGTCACCTGGGGTACATCACCGGAAGATGCATTGCCAATCACAGACACAGTGCCTGATCCAAAATCATTTAGTGATGAACACAAACAGGCTGCAGCGTCACGTTCACTGGAATACATGGGATTGACCGCCGGCACATCATTGTCGGAAATTGAAATAGATAAAGTATTCATTGGCTCGTGTACCAACGGCAGAATTGAAGACCTGCGTGCTGTTGCAAAAGTAGTTGAAGGTAAAAAAATCGCAGAGCATGTCAGTGCGATGGTAGTACCCGGTTCCGGCCTGGTAAAAAAACAGGCTGAAGAAGAAGGCATTGCAGACATACTGAAGTCCGCAGGCTTTGACTGGCGTGAACCGGGTTGCTCTATGTGCCTTGGCATGAATCCGGATCGACTGAAACCACAGGAACGATGCGCTTCCACATCAAACAGAAACTTTGAAGGACGTCAGGGCCATGGTGGACGTACACATCTTATGTCACCCGCAATGGCTGCTGCCGCTGCTGTGACCGGCAAGCTTACCGATGTTCGCACACTTGTAAATTAGCCCCCAGGTGAAATAGAAAGTGGTGAAATAGAACCTTACAAAAATACAGACAATTAACTGATGAAAGCACTCAAAGAACTTACCGGTGTCGCTGCACCACTACCTATGATCAACGTCGACACCGATATGATCATCCCCAAGCAATACCTAAAAACTATTAGTCGCGATGGATTGGGCAAAGGCCTGTTCCATGCCATGCGCTATAACGACGACGGTTCAGATAACCCGGACTTTGTGTTAAACAAAGAAGCATTTAAAGATGCAAATTTTCTGATCGCCGGCGATAATTTTGGTTGTGGCTCATCTCGCGAGCATGCCGCATGGGCCCTGGAAGATTTTGGCATTCGATGTGTCATTGCCAGCAGCTTTTCCGATATTTTTTACAACAACGCGTTTAAAAACGGCATGTTGCTAATCAAACTACCGCAGGATGCTATTGATAACCTGACTGAGCAAGCCGAGTACGGTTCAAATGCAAAATTCTCTGTTGATCTTGAATCACAGACGGTTACTGCACCTGATGGGTCGGAACACACATTTGAGCTCGACGAATTCAGAAAGCACTGCCTGCTCAACGGCCTTGATGAAATAGCTTTAACTCTCGAAAAAGAAACTAACATCGCGAGTTTTGAGAAAAACAATACAGATTCTCACAGCTGGCTCACACCGGCCAGTTAAGCAATGCAGCTAAACACTACCAGCTAATCGTAACCAGCTAACCATAAAAAATAACCGCTACCAAATAATAATGGCCCTTCAATGAAAAACGCATCTATTCTGCTGCTGCCCGGAGACGGAATCGGTCCGGAAGCAATTGCTGAACTCTCACGAGTTATGGAATGGTTCAGCAAACACAGAGACATTGCATTTGATGTCACGACCGATGATCTGGGAGGTGCCGCTTATGATCGATACGGTACACCACTGGCAGACGCTACGCTTGAGACTGCAAAAAAAGTCGACGCTATTATCATGGGTTCGGTCGGTGGTCCGAAGTGGGATGACGTTGAGCGCCACCTGCGACCAGAAGCTGGCTTACTGACACTCAGAAAAGAACTTGATCTGTTTGCCAACCTGCGTCCCGCCACCTGTCGTACAGCATTGGCAAGTGCCTCGTCATTAAAAGAAGAATTAGTCGCAGGTCTCGATATATTGATTTTGCGTGAACTCACAGCTGGTGTTTATTTCGGCGAACCACGCGGTATAGAAAAAACGGCAGATGGACGTCGTCGAGGATTCGATACCCAGGTCTATTTTGAAGATGAAATAGAAAGACTGCTGCGAGTCGGCTTCGAGCTCGCTGCCAAGCGCAACAAGAAGGTCCACTCTGTAGAGAAAGCAAACGTTATGGAGTCCGGTGTATTCTGGCGCGAAGTTGCAACCCGCGTTGGTAAAGACTATCCAAATATAACTCTGGAGCACATGTATGCGGACAACTGCGCCATGCAGCTGGTGCGCGAGCCGAAACAATTTGACGTAATAGCTACAGACAACCTGTTTGGCGATATCCTATCCGACTGTGCCGCAATGCTGACCGGCTCTCTCGGTATGTTGCCGTCTGCATCTCTCGGCACAGAAGTCGAAGGCAAACGTGCGGCACTATATGAGCCGGTTCACGGTTCAGCACCGGACATTGCAGGACAGGGTCTTGCCAATCCGCTGGCAACCATCCTGTCCTTTGCAATGTGTCTGCGCTTCTCTTTTGATATGCAATCAGATGCAGATCTGCTTGAAAATGCTGTGGACCAGGTACTTGCAAAAAATGTCCGTACCGTTGACATTGCGGCAGACGGTGTAAAACCGGTTTCTACCTCTGAGATGGGCGCCGCCCTGCTTGATGCACTTGAAGATATCAGCTCGAAAAATGCCTGATAGAATGCCGCAAAGAGAAACGGCATAAATGCTATTGCCTGCAAGACGGTTTGTTCTTGTGGTGAAATAGCGACTGGAGTAACACATGCTTAAAAATATCCGACAGATAGGTCGACCAAAAGACGGCAAAGACGACGCAATTTCAATTGCAGATAAAGAGCCTCCGTCCATCACCGATCCGTCAGAAAAAATACGCGCTAAAGCTGTTGTCGAACACAGCGATGCAGATACAGTCCTAAAGCTCGCAACCTCAGACAGCAGCGAATTGGTTCGACAGGCAGCCTACCGTCGATATGCCCAGCTGGTGACAGATACAGAAGCGGTAAGAACCACACTACTTAACCTCCACACATCAACTGAACACCGCACATTATTTTTTTCAATCACAGCACTGAGCAACGAAGAGTCGCTGCGAAAATTGAGTCTTGAAAAAGCATCCACTGACGATGATCTGCTGATCATTGCAGACAAGGCCAAATTTCATGACACGCGTATGGATGCGGCGAAAAAAATTCAATCGCTAAGCATGGTAGATAAATGCTGGCGCAGCATGAAAACCAAAGACAAGCTGGTTGCACG
>CAYPDN010000381.1:0-3868 GCA_964409445.1 uncultured Granulosicoccaceae bacterium | reverse complement strand
GTCCATAGTCCATATAGCCCGGTTGCTATTGCACCTACCGCAGCACCTTCGGTTGGACTGAACAAGGCTTGCACACCGGGCTTAACCCAGTTCCAGTCTGCGGCGATACCACCAATGACCAAACCAAATATAAGAATGACAGGCCACACCCTTAGAAACGATTTCAGGCGTTCTTTATAGGGTTTGCGCTCTGCCACAGTGGCGCTGTCCGGTCGTACGCGAACATAGATCATCACAACCAGCATGTAGCCAATGGCGGCCATTATCCCGGGCACGATGGCGGCCAGAAACATTTTCACAATGTTCTGCTCAGTCATGATGGCGTAGATAACCAGTATGATTGATGGCGGAATAAGAATGCCCAGTGTGCCACCGGCAGACAATACACCGGTTGCCAACGCATCTGAGTACCCCCGCCGACGCATTTCCGGTAGTGCAAGCTGGCCCATGGTGCTCGCAGTCGCAAGCGATGAGCCACACACCGCACCAAAGCCTGCACAGGCACCAACGGTCGCCATTGCTACTCCGCCTTTTTTGTGACCAAGCCAGTCACTTGCTGCGTTAAATAACGCTGCAGACATACCGGACTTTGTTGCAAATTGCCCCATCAGTAAAAACAACGGCACAATGGTTAGTGAGTAGCTAGAAAAGGTATCGTAGGTAAGCGACTTTAATTGATTAAGCACAGCATTGGGATTACCTAATACGACCCAGGTACCGACAAAACCCGTGATTGCCATTGCCGCTGCAATTGGCATGCGCAGGAATATCGCCAGTAGCAGTAACGCAAATGCGATTAAGGACAATTCCAGTCCGGTCAATGAACTAATCATCCTTTAGTGTCCGCGGTCCGGTTCCATGAATGAGTTCGTTCATTGAGCGCCAGACCGTGTAAAACGACACCACGGTAAATAAGGCGCAACCAACAACACCTATCGCATAGCCATACCAGGTCGGCCAACCAAGTATGAAAGTACTTTCAATCGAAAACGGTTTGAAACCGAAGCCTAACGCGTCACGTACTTCCTGGCTAAACCAGGTAACACGTTCACCCATTCCCTTCCAAATACGCCAGGTAATAATAGTGGCAATAAGCGTGATGGCTATGTCGCCGATCAACTCCAGCAAAGCGTCCAGTCTGCGTGGTAATACACGAGAGATAAGATCTACACGAACGTGTCCGCGGTTTAACTGACACCATGGCAGAAAGCTGAATACAGCAACCGCAGAACCAATTTCTACTAATTCAAAATCACCACGTATCGGCGCGAGACCAAATCCGGTAAGCGCACGCCCGATGATAGATACCACGGTAAGCAACCCGATCACTACCAGTATGATTCCTCCAAAGCAGGCGAGCCAGCGCACCGGACGTTCGAGCCAGTTACCAACGCGTTTTTCTAAAGAGTCTGTCATGGATCTAATGCTCTAAAAACTGTAAAGCCCCGGAAAAACCGGGGCTTTACAGTCTTATTCCAGTAGCTGGAATACCAGCTTACTTCGTCTCGTCAGCAATCATTTGATTTGCATCATCGAACATGGCCTGTCCATCAAGACCCAAACCATCCATTTCTTTAACCCACTCATCCGCCAAAGTAGCGCTGAGCGCTTTGATCTCTTCAGTAGTCTCTTCACTGATTTGATGAATCACGTTATCAGTGCCCTGAGTGACTTTAAGCGATCTTACATCTCCCTCGTCCATTGCTCGGCCAGCCCACCCGGAAGCGTCTACACCGGAGTTTGCATCAATAATTGCTTTGAGATCATCCGGTAGCTTGTTGTAGCTGTTCTTGTTCATCGCCCAAATAAAGAAGGTGTTGTACAAGGAACGATCACCGGTCGGGACACTATGGCTGTCAGCCAGCTCGTGAACCTTTAGTGGAACTACAATCTCCCATGGAATCACACCACCGTCGACCACACCTTTGGATAAATTCTCAGGGAAAGCCGGCACTGGCATACCAACCGCAGTAGCGCCCATGGTTTCAAGAAGTTTGTTTGCCTGTCGTGAAGGGCCACGCAGCTTCAATCCGTCAAAATCACTCACTGACTCAATGGGACCGCCCTTCTTGTGAACTATGCCGGGACCGTGAACATGGGTTGCTATCAGGTGCACATCACCCATTCGCTCTGCCAGGTGCTTCTGAGAGTAAAGCCATGCAGCACGAGAAGACTGTTCTGCACTTGTGGTAGTCATGAACGGCAACTCAAAAGCTTCTGCCTCTGGAAATCGGCCAGGTGTGTAAGCCGGTAGTGCCCAGCCGCCATCTATGACGCCGTCGCGAATCTGGTCGTACAGTGCAGGTGGCTTGCCGCCAAGCTGCATGCCTGGGAAGATCTCTATCTTTATACGGCCATCACTTTCAGCCATAATTTTTTCTGCCCACGGCGTCATGAAGCCCGCAGGGACTGCGCTCTTTGGCGATACGAAGTGCTGGAAACGCAGCGTGACTTCCTGTGCCGCAACTTGTGTGCTGCACATCAGCGCCACAGCACTTGCGGCTATGAGTTTTTTAATGACGGGTAGTTTTTTCATTGAATGGATATTCCTCGTTGGTTTATTAAAAATCGAGTCCTGCATAATTCTCGGCAGTTGACGTTTGTGCTGCCGTGGAGGATACGATGTAGTCGAACTCAGCTCGTTGCATTTTTTCTCGAACAAACTGTGATGTGTAAACTGCTGGGTAAGGCAGGTGAAATACCGGTTAAAGCGTTTGATCTTCCAAGCGCCAGACAACGTATCGCGTGCGTAATTTTCAAGACCTGAGTTATCGCTATTTTTCCAGGTTGCGATTGGCATCTCTAAGCGTTCAGCAGTGTGAACGTCCGGCCCTAAGGTACCCAAACGGGTTTTTAACACTTGCGCGCAGTTTGTACCACCGATTAATTCACCAGATAAAATTTGATCGCGAAATTGGTATAGTACCGATTTCCATTGAACGTCGCCCATTCCTATACTTTTGCATGCAAATGGGATAAATTTCAACCAAAATTTATGAATAAATAGTACTTTGCATACAAATCACCAGGCTAAACCTGAATTTCGGTCGCAGCCCATTCCCAGAGACCATAAGCTCTCTCATCGAGAACTATTCCCTCTCACCGGGGGTCCGTGTTGACAAGCACCACACCAGCTAGCCATTTCTGTACGTATAGCTGTAACCATTGAGTGCTGGTGCGCCCCCCAGATGGGCGTAAAGAACTTTAGATCCACTGGGGAAGAATCCCTTGTCCACCAAATCAATCATTCCCTGCATTACCATCCGCCGTCGTGTACCTGGTGGATTGTACCGTGCATGAAGCACAAGCACGGCTCAAAGCTTGTGTTCTTTAGATTGATAAAAAATAGTAGATAAAGATACTTTATGATTCAGTCGAGACTGCCCAGTGCGTCAAGGCAGGCATCGATATCACTTTCATCGTTGTACACATGTGCTGAAATTCGTAGCCGTGAATCACTGCCATAGGTTCCCCAGACCAGTACGCCGCGATGTCTCAGTTGTGTCGAAAGTTCATCAACCCTGTCTGACATAATGCAGATGTTACCGGCTCGGTTCTTCTCCTCGGCTGCGGTCATGATGGTTAGTTGCAGTCGCTCGAGATCGAGTTTCAAAATTCCCTCACGAAGTCTGCCGGTCAGATTGAGTGCATGTCGTTCGATAGTGTCTTGTCCCAATGGCAACAGATTGTCCAACGCGTTATTAAGAATATAGATACCCAGATAGTTCGGGTTTCCGGGCATGAAACGCATGGCATCATCGTGTTGTGTCAGCGTCAAAGGATCCCTCCAACCGCCTGCATTGACGGCACTATTCCAGCCCAGGAAAGGTGCAGTCAGATCTGGCAGACGCTCTCTGTTCCAGTAAAA
>CAYPDN010000380.1:0-3901 GCA_964409445.1 uncultured Granulosicoccaceae bacterium | reverse complement strand
CTACCGTGTGTCGGTGACTTTGTCACAGACTAGTACTACAGTTTAATAGAGCATTGAATGTTCAGAGAACCCTTTACGAAATAGACGGTCGAATTTGAGCGTTCTTTCGAGATTGATATTCACTATGCCTAAGTCAAATATATTAGCTGCTTCCACTAAGACTATTCACCCAAAAAACACATTGGCTGGAATACCGCTTTACGTATTCGGGTTGCTTTTCGGGTTGAGTTTTGCCGGATTGGTTATTGCAGAACTAAAAGTCCGTGACGTCAGTGCCGCTGAAGCTGCAACCATTTTAATGGAAGACCCGGAAATCGGGATTCTTGATGTGCGAACCGGATTTGAGTTTGACAGAGGTCATCTGGAGGGTGCAGTTAATCTCAACTACTATTCAAGAAAATTCAAAAGTAAATTGGATGAGCTTGATAAAGAAAAGACATGGCTTGTCCATTGTCGCAGTGGAGTGAGGAGCGGCAAAACGCTTCCGTTAATGGAGGCAGCCGGATTTAAGTCGGTCATTCATCTGAAGGATGGAATCGTTGACTGGGTAAATGCTGATCTGCCGGTGGTGAAATAGCCTGCTGATCTTTAACCAAATACCCTCGGTAGTGTGAAATGCGTGCTCCAAAAGGTGTCTGCAGGTGTACATCAAAGGTAAACCTTCCTTTTGAATCTACAGACTCGTGAGCAATGCTCTTCGGCAGAAGTATACGAGGCAGTGGTATTAATCCAAATAGTTTGGCACTAGTCACAGGGTAGTGCAGGCAGTGGTCTTTGACGTGCAATCCAAGACGCATAGTGAGAGGGTTGAATCGTTCGGTTATATAACCGTCCCTGTGCAGTGACAACCGTGATTTGAATACACTACCGGCAAAGTTGCGACACCAGGACTCACTGGTATTGTCTGCTATTACGGTGACCTCAACCGGCAACTCTTTATTTGCTCCGGGGAAACCGATAAGCAGCGCTGCTAACCTGCCGGAAAATCCGGTTGGCCCGAGTGCTTCTGCTCTGCCTTTATATACCGACTTACCGGCTGTATTGTGGAACGCCTGAAGAGGTGCAGGCAGAATATTAAAATTATCACCCAAACAACGCTTGAATATTGGTTGCAGCTCTTCTTCCGTGATAGCGGTCTCTGCTCCGATAGACTCAAAATACGGCTGCAGGTTTTCAAGCGTTATCTCACCACAGGAGTGTCTTGCACCTGGCTCAAACATCTGGTGCTGTAGTTTATCCAGAATTACTGAGACAGGCAGGGTTGGGATCTCCGGGCCGCGTCCATCACTGGCAACCAGATCCCAGGTACGCTTTAGTAATTGGCCGCGATTATTCTCCCCGACGACACTGACCTGCATGCCACCGATATCTGATCCTGTTTGCTCAAAACCGCTGGCAATGAAACGAGCTGTCTGAGTGAACGGGGCAAGCGATGGCAGGAGCCGAGCTCGCACCAGTCTTCCGGCAAACTGCAGAGTGCGATGGAATGTTTTTAATTCTATTCCTGCATAGGTGCCGACTGTTTCTGCGTTATATCGTTCAGGAAATATCGAAGTATCCGGTGTGTTTACCAGTGATGCCAGTCTGCCCTGTACCGGGTTGTCGACTGGTATTGCCAAATCGATTTTCCGAGTGTCACTCCAGCCGTAGACTGTTTGCTGTGTGCCGTGTCGCGTCAGTTGATAAGGTTGTCCGATTTGACCCAGAATCGCCTTCATAACAGACAAGGTGCGTTTTGCACGGTTGCCCGGCACGATTGCCGTTTCGATTGAAATAACTTTCGGCAGGGAAGACGTGAGCTTGTCTGCTACGGCAGCATTTATGGCGGGCACTGTACTCGCACCTGATATCGCCAGTACCTTGTTGCGCCTGGCTAATTCATCAAGCTCTGAGATGCTCACAACAAACGAGGTTGCATCTGCTATATCGATGTAGTGACAGCCGGCTTGTATTACCTGTCGGGCCAGACGGTAAGGATCGTCACCATAATATTGAAACGGACCCGCACAATCGATAACTGCAAACGGCTTTAACTGACTTAGAATGAGTGCCACAGCTTGTTCGTTTTCACGATCAATTATTTCTGTAAAAATACCGGTTTCAAGCTGCAGCTTTTCCAGTGGTGCTTTGTTGCGAGCTACTCCGATAACTGCAAATTGATTTGCATCCGCAAGACGTCGAACCAGGAGTTCGCCAAACAGTCCGGTTGCACCGAAAACCAACACACAGGGTTTATTAACCAACATAGCAGCATGGTATCGTATTGTTGCTGCACCGCGTCGCTATATCACCGCTTTGCATCAAGTTGTATACGGTAAAAGGGCTTATCATGGTCGGTATGCTATCAATGGGTCTGGGGAACCTCTGATCAATCCATCACGTCGTTCTGCCGCCCTATTTTTCCGATTGCAGCGTTGCTATTCTTACCAGTAGAACAACTATTGATTGCGAATCGACGCCTTGCACTCGAAAAATTATGGCTGCCAGAATAGCCGTGCTGAATTAATCAGAGATTCCCTGACATGAACAACGACGATTTTCGCAAATGGGCGCACACAGCAGCCGACTGGTCTGCTGACTATCTGGCGAGCATTGGAGAACGCCCGGTACGCTCACAATCTGAACCGGGTGCGGTGCTTGGCAAGATTGCAAGTTCGGCTCCCGAGCATGCCGAAGATATGCAACACATCTTTGAAGAATTTAAAAGCACTGTGCCGGACGCAATGACGCATTGGCAACACCCCAGATTTTTTGCCTACTTTCCGTCCAATGCTGCACCGGCGGCTGTTATTGCCGAGCAACTGGCAGGTGCGCTGGCGTGTCAGTGCATGCTGTGGCAAACCTCTCCGGCTGCCACCGAACTTGAAACTGCAATGATCGACTGGCTGCGACAGGGGTTTGGTCTGGCAGATCATTTTTCCGGTACGTTTCAGGATACGGCATCCAGTGCCACGCTCTGCGCAGTCCTGACCATGCGTGAGACAGTCCTGAACTGGCAAGGCAACACAGAGGGTTTGTCCGGTCAGCCACGTCTGCGGGTGTATGCCTCTGAAAGAACGCACTCATCTATTGATAAAGCGCTCTGGGTCGCGGGTCTTGGGCAAAGCAATCTGGTTAAAATTCCAACCGATGATAATTTTGCTATGCGAACTGATGTTTTGCAGCAACGCATTGAAGAAGACAAAAACAGCGGATATTTACCCTGCGGTGTTGTCGCCTGTGTCGGTGGCACATCGATGGGTGCAACCGACAATGTGGAGGAAGTTATTCGCGTAGCTAAATCTTTTGATCTCTACACACATGTGGATGCTGCATGGGCGGGCTCTGCAATGATCTGTCCCGAGTACAGATCGCTTTGGGCGGGTATCGATGATGCAGACAGTATTGTCGTCAATCCGCACAAATGGCTGGGTGCACCGATGGAATGCTCGGCGCACTTTGTACGCAATCCGGAGACTTTGGTTAAAACCCTGTCAATTCAACCGGAATACTTAAAAACTCACGGACAGAATGGCATTGTAAATTACAGTGAGTGGTCGGTTCAGCTTGGCCGCAGATTCAGAGCATTAAAAATCTGGTTTTTACTGCGCGCGTACGGTCTTGAAGGTTTGCGCACAATGATTCGCAATCATGTTGACTGGACAGCCGAGCTTGCAGCGAAGTTTGATAACGCCGCAGATTTTGAAGTCGTCACGCAGCCAATTCTGGCGCTCTTTACTTTTCGCTATAAACCTTTGAACGCCCAAAGTCTGGATGAGCTTAATCTTAAACTTGTCAATGCCATCAACGATGACGGACGTGTATACCTGACTCAATCAAATCACGACGGTGTGATTGTCATCCGCTTTACCTGCGGTCAGTTCGAGACTACGCGCGCAGATGTGATGAGTACTTTTGATAC
>CAYPDN010000379.1:0-3905 GCA_964409445.1 uncultured Granulosicoccaceae bacterium | reverse complement strand
ACATCGATCTCTACGGTCACAGTTTTGCCATCTACTGAGGCAACTGATGCCTTGACCCGTCCTTTAGCGCCATATCTGTGCGATCCGATTTCACCATTCAGTAAATCATTAGTGCCGGTTAAAAAGTAACCGAAGCCGCTTCCGTTGCGTGACAACAAAGACGAAAACGCCGCTACCAGTTCTTCTGCGCGTTGACGGTATTTGTCATCTCCGGTTCGATTCCAGAGTTGTACCAGTACTTTGAGCGCCAACGCGTTACCCGTTGGTGCTGCATTATCAAAGATAGCCTTGGGCCTGGACGGCAATGCAGCACCAGAGGCTTCAACCTCACCAATGAAATAACCGCTGTTTTCACTGTCCCAGAAGTCCTTGTTCATTCTATCAACCAGCCCAACTGCCAGATCCAGCCATTTGGTATCACCGGTGTCGTCGAACAGAGTTACCAGCGAATGGGCAAGATAAGCGTAGTCGGCCTGAGATGCAGATGTCGTTGATCTGCCTTCAAAGTGAGCGCGCCACAATGAACCATCCGGCTTACGGTTATTCTCCAGTAAAAAGTTAATCGCTTTCAAGCCAGCCTCTTGATAGCGAGGTTCATTTAAAGTCTGGCCCGCCTTTATTAGTGCCGTGCTCATCATCGCATTCCACTCGGTGATGATCTTGCGATCGGTCAGAGGTGGTATGCGTTCATCGCGCCGGGCAAGTAAAGCTTCAGAATATTGATTGAGCTTAGCTGCAAGCTCTTGCTCTTCGATGTCATAGACATCTGCAACATGCTTTAAAGAATCCTCCATACGCAGGATATTGCGCTCTTCGAAGTTACCGAGTTCAGTGACACCCCAAAGTTCAAGCGCAAGCTCGGCATCTTTGGCGCTGCCGGCCTCTGTCAGAATCTCGGTAATCTCTTCAGGCGTCCAGATAAAGTAGGTTCCTTCATGCCCCTCTGAGTCCGCATCAGTTGCTGAATAAAAGCCACCGCCATCGGTGGTCATATCGCGAATCACATAGTCTGCAATACGGCGGGCAGTCCGTGCATGTTCCTGTTTACCAGTGAGCTCAAACGTCTGCAGATATATTTGCAGCAAGCTCGCCTGTGTATAAAGCATTTTCTCAAAATGCGGTATCAGCCAGTCATCGTCCACCGCATAGCGATGGAACCCTCCTCCAATCTGATCATGAATACCGCCGGCACTCATTCTGATCAGAGAAAAATCGACCGCTTCAAGTGCTTCCTTATCTCCATCACGCTGCGCCAGATCCAGCAGGAAAAACAAGGTCGACTCACGCGGAAACTTCGGTGCAGGTCCGAATCCTCCCTGATAACTGTCAAAGCCCAACAACAGGTTTTCGCGTGCAGCGGATATTTCTGCTTCACCGATTTTCTTCGCTTCACCAGTAAGATCACTATTCTCTGCTATTGCTGTAGCGAGGCTCTCTGCATATTCAGTAAGACGACTTCTGTCAGTTTTCCAGAGATCATCAACCTGATTCATCACGCGACTAAACCCATCAGGCGGCATATAAGTCGCGCCGTGAAAGAGCTTGCCGTCAGACTGCAGGAAAGCAGACAGTGGCCATCCACCACCGCCAGTCGTCACCTGCAGGCCAAGCATATACATTGCATCGACGTCCGGTAGCTGCTCGCGATCAACCTTGATAGCAATGAACTGTTCATTCATCTGCTCTGCGATTTCTTCATTCTCAAAGCTCTCGCGTTCCATCACATGACACCAATGGCAGGTCGCATACCCGATAGATAGAAATATTGGCTTGTCTTGAAGTGCCGCTTTATCGAATGCTTCTTTTCCCCACGCATGCCAGTTGACAGGATTGTGGGCGTGTTGCAAAAGGTAGGGTGAATCCTCTTTGATTAAGCGGTTAATGTAGAGCGGCGAACCATCATCTTTAAAGTGTTCGGTGCGCGGCTTGTAGTCACTGCCCCTCTCTTTATAAGACTGAAATAATGCCTCCTGAAGCTCTTCATCTATATCGAGTGTTAAAGCCACAGTGACATGACTGAACAAAATTGCAGAAACACCCATCCCCGTATACAGGGCTCGGCGCGCGGCCACACACCATCTGGACAAAAAATTACTCATGAAGATTCACCAGCAGCTGCAGCAAGGGCGTATACAACATTTTTCTCCTGCCAAAGTTTGACATCAACACCAGATACCTCGCCCTCCAGACTCTCCAGCGTTTTGAGATTTTCAGCCGCAGGCGTCAAAAACAAACTGTACTGTTCTAAAGTTTCAGGATGAGACAACTTAATATGCGCGGCAAGATTGCCACTTATTGTGCAGTAGCGGCCACCAACCAAAGCCAGCTGCTGAAACAACTCTGAATCAGGCAGCTTTATATCAAACGGTAGCTCCTGCAACTTGTCTTGCAATTCAGTCAAAGACTGACCTTCAGCATCCATTTGCAACTTACTGGAGTGATTTAAAGCAGCTTCACGAAGTACGATGTCGGTAGTTTGGGAGGTGAGAATATTTTTGTGTACTAAAGCGACTAACGACATCAACAACACAGATGCAGCAAGTGCCACACCTACAACACGTTTGCGACGTATAGACTGTGTATCATCAAGAATCGCATGCAGTCGATCGTTACTTATTTGCTGTGACTGAAAATAATCAATCAACTCTTGTTCCGGTGTATTCCCGGATTCATCTGGGTAACGGGTCATTTTGATTTACCTCGTGTGGCCAGTTCAATAACGTCTGCCGTCGGGGTGGTGTCAACGGAGCCATCACCATGGTCAACACCGTGAATATTTTCACCCGCCATCCAGGTACGCAGTTTTATCTTGGCTCGATGTATCATGCTCAGCACCGTGCCTCTCGCCGTTGATGTCATTGTCGAAATTTCGTCAGCGGTATAACCTTCCACAATAGACAAATAAAGTGTCTCTCTTTCTACGTCCCTCAGCTGCCTTAAAAACCGCTCCAGTTCATCCGATGTAATACCATCGAATGCATTGGTGTCCGGCACATAGCTATGTTCCTCAAACTCACTGAACCGAATCTTCATCGCGCGTCTATATCGATCGATATAGAGGTTTCGGATTGTGGTGTAGAGAAGTGATTTTTCCGGTGGCTTTCCGTAGCGATTATCCAGCCGAACCCAGGCGTCGTGAACAATATCCTCTGCGTCCTGACGGTTGGAACACAGTGACAAGGCATAGCGATACCCGGAATTCAGGATATCAATATCTATCGGTTTAGATCTGCGCATGGGCGGCCTTGGGTGCACTCGAGAGCGGTAATCTTTTGGAAATCCGGATCCCGAAAAGGTTCAGTTGTTGTTTCAAAGATAACGAACCTGAGAGCATTTTGATTGCAGCTGAAAGAATAGCAGCGACGGGCAATTTTTCTGCGTCAAATCGTCGTCATTTCCCACAGTGACAATCAGCCCGGATTGCTGGTGCCGTCCCAACAATCTATTGCCCAGAGCTACCGGTATTCGGGATTTTTCCTATACGGGGAGTATTCAGGAGAGCATTAATGAGTATCAAAAGCCGCCGCCATCAGCTCCTGGGTATAGGGCTCTGCCGGCGCGGTAACAATCTGCTCTGCTTCCCCTCGCTCTACCACCTTGCCCTGACGCATCACGAAAATCTCATCACTCAGCGCGCGCACAACTTTCAAATCATGACTGATAAAAATATAGGCAAGCTGATAGCGCGATTGCAAATCTCGCAGCAGGTCAACAATCTGCGCCTGCACAGACATGTCCAGCGCAGACGTCGGCTCATCCAGAATTACCAGCTCAGGCTTCAGGACCATGGCCCGAGCAATTGCAATGCGCTGCCTCTGACCACCGGAAAACTCATGTGGGAAACGCTGCAGACTCGATTGCTCCAAACCAACTTCATCGATCACTCTTGCAACCTGGTTGTTTCG
>CAYPDN010000378.1:0-3909 GCA_964409445.1 uncultured Granulosicoccaceae bacterium | reverse complement strand
CCACCTGCGCCTGTGCCGGTATCACCACCTGTGTCCGTATCACCAGTTCCGACTACTCCACCGGGATCCGTACCATCTGCGACGTCACCGGTTCCGCCAACAGCCGTATCACCGCTTGACGAATCGTCATCAGCGAGGAGCGCACCGGCAAGTACAACACCACCGAGAACACCGACCGCAGTAGCGGTACTGCCAACACCGGCAAAACCACCGTTCGTGCTACCTTCCTGCCCAATACAGGCTGATAGAACACTGGTGGCCAATATGACCGGAAATACTTTTCGGATCTGCCTGGAAAGTCTATTACGCTTCATTCTTAACGCCCCATTTGTAATGTTAAGATTGACTTAACCGCAGACGTGCATCCGAGGAAAGCCTGTAAATTTTTTGTAGCCTTAGTTGCGCCGCCGGCTTAATCGCCCGCACCGAATAGCCGTCCCTGATGTCGAGCGGTCTCGACAGCCTTCCAGCCAATTTTCTACAATACTCTAACTCACTACTAATCCCACGAAAAATACCGTAAAACATTAAGTCAAATCAGTTACAAATCGCGAAGTATTACCAACAGATCAACCTGTGTTCAATTTCATCAGAATACCGGACCGATAATCCGACCGACTTAAGAAGGCCATTTGCCAAATGATATTCCCGATACGCGATGAAAACCCACAAATTCAGGTTCCGTATGTCACCTATGGCCTAATTGCGTTGAATATCATCGCCTGGCTTCTTCTGCAGGGTTTTGGTGCAGAGCCGGGCCTGAGTCAGTCAGTGTGTGCATTCGGATTGATCCCGGCTGATCTCACAGGTGCTGACTTCAGCAGTACTCAGCAGTTCTGTGAGATCGACGGAAAACCCGATTGGCATACGCTTGTCAGTGCGATGTTTATGCACGGCAGCTGGATGCACCTGATCGGTAATATGTGGTTTCTTTGGATTTTCGGCAACAACGTGGAAGACGCGATGGGTGCCGTGCGATTCGCACTATTCTATGTACTGTCAGGACTTGCAGCCTCACTTGCACAGATACTAGCTGACGCTGGATCCGTAATACCGATGGTCGGTGCGTCGGGTGCAATAGGAGGAGTGATGGGTGCCTACATAGTTCTTTACCCACGCGTCCATGTTCACATGTTTGTGATGGTAATTTTTCGTTCATTTGCAGTTCCCGCATTCCTGATGCTTGGCTACTGGATTGTGGTTCAATTTTTGGGCATCTACTCGTCTGCAGGTAACACCGGAGGTGGAGTTGCATTTTGGGCGCACATCGGCGGGTTTGTTGCGGGTGCAGTGTTGATTTTTATCTTCAAGAACGAAGCACTACTCGAACAACATCAGTATCGAGGCTGGAATCAAAAACGACACAGCGATGCTATATGGCAAAAAGTATCGACTAAAGATCAACGGTGGCAGTAGTTCCCTAACGCTAAATTTAAGCTGTATACGTGCGTGTCACGCAATCGCTGTAGACAAATCTGGGTTTATCAAACACCTAATGAATAACAATGCTTGAAGCCTGGGCGCTTATTTCTATAGCAGGTGCGTTCTTTCAAAACCTGCGATCCGCTCTGCAAAAACACCTAAAAGGAAAACTTTCGAACAGTGCTGCAGCCTACTCCAGGTTTTTATATGCACTTCCTTTCGCACTGATTTACTTAGCTTGCCTGCAAACATTCGCAGACAAAAAAATGCCACAAATCAATAGTCTCTTTTTTTTCTACTGTGTTGCAGGCAGCATCGCTCAAATACTTTTTACCGTACTCCTGCTGTGGATGTTTTCGTTTAAAAGTTTCGCCGTCGGCACTACGCTCTCAAAACTCGAAGTGGTAGTAGTTGCACTACTGGGTGCTCTGCTGCTTCAAGACAAATTAAGTGCCACAGCAATTGTCGCAATTGTTATTTGTTCTCTCGGTGTAGTCGCACTGACGGCCGGGCAAACTGGTATTCGGCTACGCACACTGCACAAACAATTGTTCAGCCGCGATACCGTTGTAGGGCTAGTGTGTGCTTTTTTTCTTGGCGCTTCCGTGGTTTGTTTTCGTGGTGCATCGCTGGCGCTGCAACATAACGATGTGCTGATGTCAGCTGCAATCACACTCGCTGTCACCCTTGCTGTTCAAACCGTGGTCATGGGTTTATGGATCACGTGGCGTCAACCTGATCAATGGCGAAAGCTGTTACAGGAATGGCGGTGGGCAACGCTGGTTGGAGTCACAGGCATCATTACTTCAATTTGCTGGTTCACCGCGTTTACGATGCAAAGCGCAAGCTTCGTACGCGCAGTTGGATCCATTGAACTGCTGTTTACGTATTTCTTTTCAACAAAAATATTTAAAGAAAAGCTGTCCTCTTTTGAGGTTACCGGCATGATCCTGATTGTCGCCGGTATTGTTCTTCTGCTTGTTAAAGGCTGAGAAACCAGTAATTATCATTCCTCCAAGGCATGAATTACTACAATTCTCATTACCAAATTTTTACTACTATTGCCCACCTTTGCCGATCCTCAGTGCATTTGATACACCTGGCACATAATCAATCCAATACGTAATCTTTTCTTTACATAAAAGCTTTACTATCCGTAAGGAACGGGGTGTCCTGATAGTCGTTTAGTCAACTACTGCACATAAAACAACTATTTTGTCATGACATTTGCATATTGCGTGTCATGACGCTAAACTGATTTTATGTCATGACGTTATGTGCTTAAACGACAAGGCAATGCAATTGAGCATTGTCGAATTACTGTCAGTGACTACTCCCTGTGACAGTGCAGTCAAGCTGACAGAACAACAATAAAGGGTAAGCGAGTGCACAAAGTTAATACGCCAGAGCTCCAGCCGTGGCCGCAGGATACGGTCAATGTTCGGCACACCGTACTTATTGCATTAATTATTCTGGGCGGCGCGCTGCTGCGCCTGTTTATGCTGACCAATCAGAGCCTCTGGTTTGATGAAGGCCAGAGCCTGCTGATGACCGATTCCAGGACGATTGCAGGCACACTGCTCGAAATGGCCTCTCACACTGGCGGCGACAAGTACCAGCCGCTCTACTTTATGATGCTCGCCGAATGGCGTTCAATGCTCGGTGACAGCGAATTCTCATTACGTATATTTTCTGTTCTGCCCGGTATAGTCGCGTTGTTTTTTATGTATGCAACTGTTGCCAATATTTACGGAAGCCGTCACGCCGTCTGGTCAACAACCTATCTGACCGTTAGCGCTTTCTGGATTGGCTACAGCCAAGAGGTTCGTCCCTACTCACTGCTATTCGCTCTGGGTGCGATTCAACTATTTTTGTTAAGCCCGATGTTATCTGGCAAATATAAGCCGTCGACAGCCCGAGTGTTAGTGTTCAGCGTAATGACGGGGATTTGCTGCTTTGCGAGTATTCTGCTTGCTGTGCTAACTGCTGCATTGGCGATCTCTCATCTAATTGTTTCCTCAAAAAGACGCGAGTGGTTGCACTGTTGGGTACCTGCAGCACTCGCCTGTACTCCGGCAGCATTTTATTTGTTGGGTACGCCTGCTGTTGGTGATCTGGCAATCGATTCAACTAACGGTTTGGGGCTGCCACTCTATAAAAATAGTCTGTTCGCAATCTACAGCGTATTGGTTGGCCACACTTATGGACCACCTCTCGATACACTGCGAGGCAGTGGTTTGAGCGGATTACTGGTTTATAAGATGGAACTGTTGCTTTTGTTTGTCGCAGCACTGGCGTTGATTGCAGGCTTTATGCAGACACAAATAAGCAATCGCTTTATCTCCAATCACAGAGCAGCGGCCTCTTTTACCAGAGCAAATGCATTCTTTGTCTGCGTTCTGGCAATCAGCTTTGTACTTGCGATTCTGGTGGCCAAAGTATCTGCAATTAACTGGATGCCACGCCACTCTTTTTATCTGTCGATCC
>CAYPDN010000377.1:0-3926 GCA_964409445.1 uncultured Granulosicoccaceae bacterium | reverse complement strand
AATGCCAGATCATTGGGAAGTGACAGATGCATCATCTGCTGACTATCCGTATCGACTGGTAGCGGCACCTGCAAGGCAATTTCTGAACACAACTTTTACTGAAACTCCAACTTCAGTGCGATCTGAAAATAGGCCGACTGCGTTTATCCACCCTGATGATCTACAGGCTCTGTCGTTGGCAGATGCCCAGAAAGTTCGCATGACCAGTAAGTGCGGCGATATTGTTGTTCATGCTAAAGCGTTTGATGGTGTGCAGAGAGGTGTTGTGATTATGGAAAGTATTTGGCCTAACTCAGCTTTTGAAGAGGGTGTTGGCGTTAATGCGCTCATAAGTGCAGAGCCGGGATATCCAAACGGTGGGGGAGTGTTTCATGACACCGCCGTGAAGATAGTGGGCGTTGTTTAGGGAAGCTGCTCTGTAGTTAACGACTGATGACCGAAACACCTGGCACAGCTTGCCAGGTGCTTTGAAAATCATCTTGTTCGAATTTGCAGATATGCCGGTCTGGCAAATCGCGTCTAAACCAACGTGCCACCAACCTGTTTAGGGAAATAGTCTTCGCAGTTACCTTCACGGTGTACATCAGCGGTTGCGCAGTGCAGTCCGCCACCAAACGGGTAAGCATCTCTGAATGGCATAGGTAACACTTCCATGCCGAGCTTATCCATTTGTTCCATCTGTTTTGTTTCACTGGCCTCAACCACTACCGTCTTGTGATCAAGTACCAGGCAGTTCATAGAGAGCCAGACACTCGAATAGCACAGCGGTGGAGGGGTGTTGTGAACCGGAGCGGCTGCATCCACAATCTCCCAGTCATTTTGGTTAAAGATCTTGCGTTGTTCATCGGGCAAAGGTCTGTTCGGGTTGTTGATTATGAGCCCTGGTCTTAGTGGTACAAAGGTCGCGTCTATATGAATCGGATACGGGTCTCCGGGAAAGTTCACCGAATGAACTCGGTGGTCGGGGAAATGCCTTTTTAACCACTCCATTCCACGGCGGTTGGTTGTGAGTCCGTGCTGACAAAACAAATCTTTGCCGAGGCGCATGACATCGGCTGCATCGAATAATGGCTCGTGTTCATTGGTGACAAAGTCCAGTGCTGCTGTTCGTTGCAAACGCTCGTCTATGGTAATTTCATCAAAGTAACCTGCCTTATAAGACTCATCTGAAAGTCTCGGTCTTGGTGCCTGCTCCCATTTAAAATTCGGGTCTTCATCGAAGTAGCGTTGCATTAATTCGTGGTAGGCGAGATATTCAAAGTACCTGCAACGGAATGACATTGGTGCGCTGAGAATTTCATTGCCAACTGTTAGCAGCACATCACGGGGTGGCATACAGCCAAACATGGAAGCGGTGCTGAAGTCAGGGGTATTAACGGCTTGATTCCACTGAATTGGTGACGGACGATCAACAGTGATACCGCGTCCCTCCAGCAGTGCTACCAGGTTGTCGAGCTGGATATTTGCTTTCTCTACGGTCTCAAGTGGACGCGGACCCCACATGCCACGCATGTCACTGTCCTCAGGGACTTTTGCTTCGGTGGCGGGTTCTGTAGGGGGAATGCAGGTGTGATCGGCACGGCCGACAATGATGTGTTTTACCGGATCAAACTCGTTCCAGGAGTTGACTTTGACCATGGTGCTTCTCTATTTGAATAGTAAGTAGGCGCTTACTATAAGAGCGAACATGGTCTTCGGACAAGCGGCAGAGACGACACTTGCCGTTGCAATCTGTTCGCGGCATTTGTGCTTCTGCGTGCAAAGAGTTGTCGGTGCTGCAGAAACAAAAAACCCGGCGATGCCGGGTTCTTTGTGAAACTTTAGGGGGTAGTGCCTATCCAGAAACTCTATTCAAACCGATTGTACGGGTATGTTCTGTATGGCTATTAGTTTCCTATCTCCTGACTATCCTTTCGATAAGTGCCGTTCAATATACTGGTTGATGCCCTAGGCCATTGATATTGCTTAGCCCTTTGGACCGATACTCCGATACGCTCAGCGTAGTGTGCAACCTCACGGTCACCCCAATTGGCAATCTGATCGAAGGCAGTGACGCCATTGCGGTTGAAAGCACTGGCAATAGTTTGTGTGACACCGGGCAGTAGTGTTAAGTCGTCTGCACCGTCGGAGCGGCGAACACGGTGACCATCCAGAGTATATTGTGGCCGTTGTGATGAATGGTATCCGGTAGCACCGGTAAGCGCTTCAGTGTCTGAATCAGACCTGACAAAAACCCTTGGTTTAGAGGCTGCTGTCTGTCTTGTCTCAACCTGTTGTAAGCCGCTGGTTGCTGTTGTTTGAGTAGCACTGTGGGCGACACTTGTTGTGTGGCTCGTATCAGCTGTTGTGAGGGTTCGGGCGCTGTTATCGCGCTCGTGTAGTCTGGCACGCAGATCTTCAAGTTCGGTAGACTGCTGGGCAATCTTGGTATGGAGTTGCAGGGTATTCTCGGCTTGCTTCTCCAGCGAACTGACCAGCGCGCTTTGCGCTTCTTTTTCCTGGGTCAGCATAGTGATACTCGACTGCTGTTGCTTGCTGCGCAGTCGATTGTTGGTCATCTGCGTATTTAAGCGGGTAATTTCTTCGTCGCGATCCTGCATTGCTCTTGTTAGTGCGTCGTTCTGTTTTTGTTGTTCTTCCAGAAGCTTTTGAACCGGACCACCGGTCACTGTGGCTTCCTGCAGCTCAATTTGAGTTTTACGCAGCTCGGCATCTCTTTCGGTAAGTGTTAAGCGCAGCGATTCTGCAGCAGATAGCTCACGGTTTAATCGCTGGCTCTCGCTCTCTTCAAGATTCAATTTGCTGCGGAATTCAGTCAGCCTGTTTTCTTTTTCCTGAAGCTTTTCGGTAGTTCGCTGATTAATTTCAACTTGCTTTGCAAGATCTGATTTTTGGTGCGCAATTGTGCGTGTCTGATCGTGCAGTTTTGCATTGAGCGTTTTTACATCGTTCTGCAGCACGTTTTTTTGATTTATGAGATCGGAAGTTGTCTTTTTATGTTTTGTTTCGTTCGCTTGTGATGAAGCGGTTAGCTCAGTGCGGAGATTCTGCAGCTGGCTTTCCTTTGCTTGTGTAAGCTCGGAAATCTGACCTTGCAAATTGCTGATGACAGATTTGTATTCATCGCGGGTGCTGGCCAGGGTATTCATATCCTGCTGCAGCTTTTCGAGAGCGATATTGCCCTGCGACTGCAGCTCACCTAATTGAGTGGATACTTTATTGCGGCTGGCAGCGATGTCGTCGATTTCAGCGCGCAGCTTATTGCGATTGGCGGCAGTCTCTTCAAGCTCAGCGCGGAGTTTGTCGCGGCTGGCCTCAGCGTCGTTTAACTTAGTGCGGAGCTTGTTGCGGCTGTCTTCAGCTTCATCGCGCTCAGCGCGAATTTTAATGATGTCACTGTCTTTCGCGTTGAGTTTATTCTTCAACTCGCTGAGATCTTTCTGCAGTATGTTTCGTTTGTTGGCAGAGTCCGTGAGCATTTCGTTCAAGGCAGATACTTCTGCGCTCTTGCTCTTTATTTTTGATTCTGACGCACTGCTCAATCTTGCCTGCAGGCGCTGAATTTCCTGTTCTTCATGTTGTTGGACTGATTTAACCTGAGAGCTTAGTTCGGTTGTTTGTTGTCGTGCTTTTGAAAGTGCCTGATCGCGATCTGAGATTACGCGCTTTAGATCGACAATTTCTGATTTGTAGTTGTTTTCTGATTCTTTGAATTGTGCCGCCTGCTTGTTGAAGTCATGTTCGCGAGTCTTCAGGGTCGCACTTGAGGTAGTCAGTTCCTCAATTTTGACATGCAGGTTTTTAATGTCTGTATTTTTGTTTTCAAGCATCAAATCGTAGTCGCGCTTTTGCTTCTCTACGGTTGCTGTTGTGCTTTCTACTTTCGTGGTGAGTACTTCAACTTTTTTGTCGTGCGCAAGCGATGC
>CAYPDN010000376.1:0-3939 GCA_964409445.1 uncultured Granulosicoccaceae bacterium | reverse complement strand
TACTCTCGTGTCTCTGACATCTCCAGTGCATCAATGTTGCAAGTTGCAACTAATCTTTGATGGAAATGTTCGTAACCGGGGGATAACAACCGTTCTCTAAGCTTCGGATGCCCGGCAAGAACAACCTGAACAAGCGGCACACCATGCTGATTCAAATTGCAAAGCATATAAACTATCTTCAAATCCTCGTCAGATAACAGGTGCGCATCGTCAAGCATCAGCACCGGTCTCAGCGTCTCACGCATGCTGGCGAGAGTTTCACGAATAGCACGTGAATTTGATATACCAGGAGCTGCGACAACGCCGAGTGCTTCAAGGTATAGTTCTAACAGATCACTACCAGCGAGGTTTGAACAATCAACAACCGCTACAGGCATTTCTGAATCAGCTGTTTCTATAACCACCTCTTCAACCAGCGTTGTCTTTCCACTACCGGGACGGCCAGTGATCAACACCATGCCTTCACCTCTGTGAAATGCATACAAAAGATAAGACATTGCTCGTTTAAAAGAATCATGCAAGTAGAGATTGCTGCCTCTTGAAGAAAGCCGGAATGGATCCGCTGTTAAACCGTAATAATCTTGATACATAATTCTTGCTGCCGTAGAAATCGCCGTAGTATACGGCTATTGATTACCACTTACCTCGAACCTATTCTCACAAAGCAACAAAAGTGAATCACTTTGTTTCGTAAGAGGCCTGACTCCCCCATTCAATCACAACTAAATTTTGTACGAGCAAAGAATCTAATCAAACGAATTCAATGCCTTGCAGTAGCTAGTGTGAACCCGATCTCACCAACCAAAATGTCGACATAAGAATGTAAATTAATTGAACAGCACATAACCTTATTGTCCTTAATGTACGGCCAGTTCAGCTGCAAACACGTCAGCCACTGTGCCCCATTCAAAGTCTTGCAGCAGCCGCTCAACTCGAGGCTCCATGCGAGCAAGATTCTGATAGTGACGAAAACGGGTACGCAAATTCAATCCATCGATTCGTGGCTGCTCAGGATCAACTTCCCACGGGTGAAAATAAAAGATCACACGTTCCTTGTCCTTTTGTCGGACTCTCTTAATCGCCCAGCGGCTCAATTGATAAGGGTATAACCGAAACCAGCCGCCACCACCGCAGGGGAAATTGCGACCCAGTACCCGCGTTGTTGTGATAGGCAACTCAACAACAGCCCCGTCAGCACATGAATGCGCAAACCTTGGTGCATCGGGAATACCGTATAAATCGTGCTTTATCGGCGCGACGCTTGAACTGTAACGATAACCTTCTTCCGCCAGTACAGTATGCGCCCAATCGTTTTTTTTTGTAAACGAATAACTGGGCGCCCGGTATCCGCTCACTGCTGATCCGGTGGTATCTTCCAGCGTTTGTTTCGCTTTTTTAACATCTGCAGCAAATTCCTCGCGAGACAGCCGCGTCACCATGATGTGATCCCAGCCATGGCAAGCCATCTCATGACCATCCTCGACTATTCTGCGAACCAGTGACGGATACTTCTGTGCAACCCAACCAAGGGTAAAAAATGTACCTCGTACATTGTACTGGTCGAATAATGCCAAAATACGATCCGTATTTGCTTCCACCCTTCCTGCGTAGTCACCCCATGTCGAGCGGTCGACAAATGGGTCGAACGCGGATACCTGAAAATAGTCTTCGACATCCACGGTCATCGCATTTGTCGGATGCTTTGTAAAATTTGCGCTGTCTGTCATTCCGATCACAAAGTAATTGTCCAGCTTGCTCCATGCTCTACTATGGGCCTGGCAATCGCCTGGCCGCTACCTGCCCCATACCTGAGGCGTCCCCTGCAAAAAAACTGAGTCTTTAATTTGAAACTGCTTACACTTAAGGCCCTGGTTGCCGGGCAGATCAAAGGATCCGACTTTCGTGAACAGATTCTCAACCAACAGCCGCTAACTATTGCTGCCTAAACATATTGCTGCTTCCTGATCTGCGCAGCATCAAAACTTGACCAAATGCTCCCAGGGCTTGCTTTCAACGCCATCGCCAATGCTTAGCCCAGTACACATTCCAACGACACCATCGGACTCATAACATGTGCGGTATCGCAGGTTTCACCCAATTCGGCCACTCGTACGACAATCCTGGAAAGTTACTGGAGTCTATGGGCAACACGATTGCTCACAGAGGACCCGACGATTCCGATGTGTATACAGCTGACGAGGTTGGCCTGTGCCACAGGCGATTGGCGATTATCGATCTGACTGAGTCCGGTCGTCAACCGATGAATTCGATGTCAGGTCGATTTGTAACGGTTTTTAATGGTGAGATTTACAACTTTCAGGCTTTGCGTGCTTCCCTGGAAGAGGACGGCATGTCATTCAGAGGTTCTTCGGACACCGAGGTGATGCTCGCACTTTATGAAAAGCACGGTCCGGACTGCCTGAAATATTTAAACGGTATGTTCGCAATAGCAATCTGGGACACCGTTGAGAAAACATTGTTTCTCGCTCGAGATCGTCTCGGCAAAAAGCCGCTCTACTACTATCGCAAAGACAAGCAATTCGTTTTTGCATCGGAGATAAAAGCCATCCTTGCAACGCCGGACACGGACCGGACTATACGCCAGGACGCCGTACAGGATTTCTTTTTCTATCAATACGTACCCGAATCAAAATCTATTTTCAAATTTATCGACAAGGTCCAGGCCGGCCATTGGATGCTTGTCAGCAAAGACGGCGTAAAATCAGAACAATACTGGAACGTTTCATTCGCCAGCACCTCAGATAAATCAGCAGATCAAATTCAGGACGAACTGTACGATCTACTGGACGACAGCGTAAAAAGCAGAATGGTCAGCGATGTACCGCTGGGTGCTTTTTTAAGTGGCGGAGTTGATTCCAGCGCGGTCGTCGGTCTTATGGCTAAAAACAGCGCAACCCCGGTAACCACTTGCGCGATAGGCTTTGATTCGGAAAAGTTTGATGAAGTCGCCTATGCTGCCAGGGTCGCCGAACAATTCAAAACTGATCACCATGAGCTAACAGTAAAGGAAACCGTCGCTGACAACCTGACTGATATTGCAGGCTACTTCGATGAACCGTTTGCTGATCCATCATTCGTACCCACTTATTTTGTATCAAAGCTCGCCAGAACTATGGTGACAGTAGCCCTGGCTGGTGACGGTGGTGATGAGAATTTCGCAGGCTACGAAAAATACCTCCAGGATCAATTGGAAAACAAGCTCCGATCTTTAGTGCCGTCAATTGTGCCTGCAAGCCTTTTCGGCCGCGGTTCAAGGATGCTTTTCGATCGTGACAATCGACATCTGCGCCGCGGCGCATCGCTGTTAAGCTCACTTTCTGCAACCGCAGACACCGGTTTTTTTATCTCCAACACTTTTTTCAGCCAGCAACTTTGGGATCGACTGGTACGGGATGACTTCCGATCCAAATTGTCTGGTTACAACCCAGCCGACATAACCACCGATCTCTACAACAGCGCTGATACTGATAACCATTTGTCGAAAGTGCTGTACACGGATATAAAAAGTTACCTGCCGGGTGACATCCTGGTAAAAGTTGATCGTATGAGCATGGCTAACTCGCTCGAAACCAGAGCCCCGATACTCGATTACCGGGTCGTCGAGTATGCCGCGACAATTCCGGCAAGCCTTAAGCTACATGACAAAGAATCGAAGTACATACTTAAAAAAACCATGGAAAGATTACTGACAGATGAAACTCTTTATCGCAAAAAGATGGGCTTCTCTGTTCCACTGGCAAACTGGTTGAGAAATGAAATAAACCACATCGCAGAATCGAGGCTGCTCGCTCCGAACAATGGTATTTCCCAGTTCTTTAAGCCTGACGAGATAAAAAAAGTGTGGCAACAACACCAAAGCGGTGCGAGAGATTATTCCAGTGAACTGTGGAGCATGCTGACCTTTGAACTTTGGTGGGA
>CAYPDN010000375.1:0-3946 GCA_964409445.1 uncultured Granulosicoccaceae bacterium | reverse complement strand
AGAAAAGGGTTGAGTATGGATACCGCCTGCCAGTAGATAATATTCAACTGGCCGTCAGTGCCGCGTTCTGCCATTGCATTGCCAGCAAAACAACTGGCTGCAAGCATCGAACATAGTAGGGTTTTTCTCATGTCATTTTTCCTCGTTTGAAGTACGTAATAAGGTATCGAACACTTAGCCGGGTCGCACCTTAGATATCATGCGGTGAACATCCACCGTCAATGTACCATATGACAGGCGACATAACGCCCGTCTTCCAGTTCGCGCCAGGCGGGAGTCTCTCGCTTGCATCGATCTTCTGCGATCGGACAGCGGGTAGAGAAATTACAACCACTTGGCGGATTGGCAGGGCTCGGTACATCGCCCTGTAGAATAATTCGTTCCCGCGTTGCTTCACGTGCGGGGTCTGGCTCCGGCACTGCAGACAGCAGCGCGCGGGTGTACGGGTGTCGTGGCATTGCATACAGCTGGTCACGGGGTGCTAGCTCTACCAGCTTGCCCAGATACATCACAGCAATGCGATCTGCGATATGCCTCACCATAGACAAATCATGACTGATAAAAAGATAAGTCAGGTTATGCGTTTTCTGCAGATCTTCCAGCAGATTCACCACCTGCGCCTGAATGGATACATCGAGGGCGGCGATAGGTTCATCGCAAATAATTAATTTTGGCTCCAGTGCCAATGCTCGTGCGATTCCAATGCGCTGGCGCTGACCACCGGAAAATTCATGTGGGTATCGATTTTCAAAGTCCGGGTTCATACCGACGGAATTAAGTAATTCGCGTACGCGCTCGCGTTTTTGCCTGCGCTTGAGTTTAGTGTGCTCATCGAGCGGCTCGGCAATGATTGAACCGACCGTCATACGCGGGTTCAGGCAAGCCTGCGGGTCTTGAAATATCATTTGCATATGCGGGCGCGTCTGACGTAAATCGTCACCAGATAAATCGGTAATATCCCTGCCTTCAAGCTCAATGCGTCCGGCAGTCGGCTGGTAGAGCTTTAAAATAGTGCGCCCGGTAGTTGATTTTCCACAGCCACTCTCACCGACAAGCCCCAGCGTCTCGCCGCGATTAATCGCAAAGGAAACGTCATCTACTGCTTTCACTTCACCCACTTGTTTACGCAACAAGCCCTCGAAGATCGGAAAGTACATCGACAATCCGTCAACTCGCAGTATCGCTTCAGCAGACACTAAAAAGACTCCCGCATTTTTATTTCTGCAGAGGACGCGATGGGTTCGGGGTGCATCAGCCAGCAGGCTACCTGATGTCCGTCATCGGTCTCGTGCAACGGCGGATTTTCAGCCAGACACTGATCAAATGCATGTTCGCAACGCGGAGCAAAAGAGCAGCTGACAGGTCTCCCGACAAGGCTCGGAGGCTGCCCCGAAATAGATCGTAATCGTTCCGCACGATCTGAATTTACACTCGGCATGGCGGCAAGAAGCGCTTGCGTATAGGGATGCTGTGGATTGCTAAAAAGCTCATCGACTGTCGCGTGCTCAACAATTTGACCCGCGTACATCACAATGACCCGATCGGCGATACCGGCAACTACCCCCAGGTCGTGGGTGATCCAGATGATACCCATACCCTGGTCGCGACGAAGGTCTCGCACCAATTCAAGTATCTGCGCCTGAATCGTCACATCCAGCGCTGTTGTGGGTTCATCAGCGATCAGCACCTTCGGCTCACATGCCAGCGCCATCGCTATCATTACCCGTTGTCGCATGCCTCCTGAAAACTGATGCGGATAATCTTTTAGCCGTTGCTCTGGTTGCGCAATACCGACCTTTGCCAATAAATCCGCAGCACGCTGGCGCGCTGCCTTTTTACTGATAGAAAGGTGTTGGCGCAGCGCCTCGGTGAGCTGATAACCGACCGTAAAAACAGGATTGAGTGAGGTCATAGGGTCTTGAAAAATAAACCCGATATCTCCGCCGCGAAGTTCACGCAACTGCTCGTCCGACATCTGCAATACGTCTCGTCCCTCAAACAGAACTTTGCCTGAGACGATTTCTGCAGGAGGTATTGGCAGCAGCTTTAACAGCGACATCATAGTGACCGATTTACCGGACCCACTCTCTCCGACCACCCCGAGAAGTTCACCGGTGGCGAGCGAGAAATTCACATGATTGACAGCGTGCACTTCGCCATCGCGGGTGCGAAATATAGTGTTGAGGTCAGTAACGTCCAGCACTGTCTCGGGGGGTGAAGGCTTGTGGTCTCTACTCATTCAGATGGGTCAGTGCTCGTTCTGCCCACTACAGCACTATCTGACATTCAGCGCAATACAGCCAGGCACAAAAACCCGCCAATTATCGACGCGTTTTCACAATCCACGTATTAACGCCTCATATACTTCTGCAGATCGTGCATTTACGCTGTATTGCGGGTGCATCGCTGCCGGCAGCAGGACTTTTTCAGACAGCCCGCACAATCCGCACGCACAGTCAGGCAGCACACCTGATTACCCCGCATCTTCCATGCGCTCTGACAATATACCTGCTTCTTTGGCCAGAATAAGTAACTCGGCTACAGATTTAGTTTGAGTTTTTTCTAAAATTCTTGAGCGATGATGCTCCACAGTGCGGTGGCTTATATCCAGGGTACGAGCAATCTGCTTGCTGGATGGGATCCCGTCACTTTGATTCAGCATGTAAAAAATATCATATTCACGTTCGGTTAACCGGGAAAAGCGAGATCGAATCTCCTCTATTCGGTGCAGGTGAAGTCGATTGTTTTGTCCCTGAATTAAGGCTTCGTCAATCTTCTGAAGCAGGACATCGGGTAGAAACGGTTTCTCAAGAAAGTCTATAGCGCCTGCCTTTAAGGCCTGCACTGAATGTCTTATTCCACCGTGGCCGGTAATAAATATAATGGGTAGCTCTATTTTTCTGTCAATGAGTTCTTGCTGAAGTTCAAGTCCGGTCATCTCAGGCATACTTAAGTCAAGAACCAGACAACCTGGCATTCCCGAATAGGTTTGCAGAAATTCCGTGGCAGAGGAAAATGCCTGCACCTCTAACCCGTGCTTTCGAAGTGCTCGCGGCAGTACTTTGAGAATAGCCGGATCATCATCTATCAAAAATACTGTCGCGTCGTTAGTCATCTTTAACTCGCATTCGCCATCAACTCGATTTTAATAACCGCTACGTAAACTTACCTGCATACTTTCGCACAGTCATATTCTCTGTTAAATGTATTATGGCACGGGAATAGAAACACACATAGTACAACCACTACTACTGGTATTACTCATCCAGAGCTGGCCATCGTGAGATTCAATGATAGACCGACTGATCGACAAACCTATTCCCAGGCCATCTTCCTTACTTGATTCAAATGCCTTAAAAGGTTCAATCCCGGGATCAAAACCAGGACCTGAATCAGAAACACAGATAACAATATCATTATCGATGTGTTCTGTTTTAACGCAAATGGAGTGATTGACTCCCGAGGCCGCGTCTGAGTCACTGCTCAATATCGCATCGACGCTATTGCGCAACAGATTTACCAGCACTTGCGCAATTTGAACACGATCAACGTGTGGTTCTGGAATGCTGCCTTCGATTAATTCAAAATCTATAGTCAATGCCCGGGAGTCGCTTTTGGTCAGATCGATTGCCTGATGTACCAGCTCATTGATATCAACCGCATTTCGTTTTGATGTATCACGGCTAATAAACTGACGAAGGGTACGAATTATCTCCCCCGCGCGTTGTGTCTGAGCCTGGACATCAATTATACAATCGATCAGATCCGGGTCATTAATGCTGTTCTGTTGCGCTACCAACAATGCCGTGTCTGCACATTGCGAAATAGCCAGGAGGGGTTGGTTAAGTTCGTGTGCCAGACCAGTTGCTAACTCGCCCAATGTAGAAAGTCGGTCAATGTGAACTAATTCGCCCTGTAACTTCAAGGACTGTTGCTCCATTTTTTT
>CAYPDN010000374.1:2317-3947 GCA_964409445.1 uncultured Granulosicoccaceae bacterium | reverse complement strand
GCCGGTAAACAGGCCGGTAAACAAGTTGGACAAATTACCTCGGCGATCTGGTCACCGCGCTTACAGCAGAATGTCGGATTATCAATTATAGAAAAATCGTACTGGGCTGCGGAGCAAACAGTGACGGTACAGTGTGCTGATGGCACGCACAGGTCCGGGGTGATTTCATTGCTGCCATTTGAGGGTGATGGCTAGCTGATAGGAATAAACACCTGAAATCACTGCATGCCGATCTTGACGCATGACTAATCAAATATAATACTTGAGAGAACAGCAGCGAAAAGACGTGGAAAATGTATTGGGCGAATCCATATTTAATCGGATGAGTAAATTGCTCATGCGCATCAGCGACAAATCGAAAATCAACAGGAACTCTCGCAAAAGCCATTTGTCTACCGGTCAGGGATCAAGTGGTAGCTTGAGCTGAAGCGTGATTAAAGATGCATAAGCTATCCACCGCTCCTTGAGCAAACCTTTTTGCGAATGAGTGATTGTACCAACAGGATTTTATCCAGGTATCCAAATGCGAGCAGACTGTATACACTTGTTCCAAAATACACAGATAATTCAACCAAAAACACATGAGACGGCTATGAAATATTTTTACGGAGTTTTATTTTCCATACTTTTTCTACCTGCCTATTCCTTTGCAGCGGATAGTTTTGAGACAAAAATAGTCGGTAAGTCCGGTGAAGAGATAGGCTCTCTCAAAATATCACAGGGGACTCAAGGCGTTGTTGTAAACATCAAAGCATCGAACCTTCCTGCTGGCTATCATGGAATGCACTTTCATGCAGTAGCGGACTGTGACCACGCAGGTGGATTTAAATCCGCAAAAGGCCATGTCGATCCGGATAAAAAGCCTCACGGCTTTTTGAACGAAGAAGGACCACACGAAGGCAATTTACCAAACTTGATTGTTGCCGAAGATGGAACTGTAGAGGTTGAGCTTTACAGTTCGCTGGTAAGCTTGAAAGATGGAAAGGCGAACCTGCTTGATGCAGATGGCTCGTCGCTTATTATTCATGCGAACCCGGATGATCATAATAGCCAGCCTATTGGTGGGTCTGGCGGCAGAATTGCCTGCGCTGTCATTGCTAAGCAATAGTAGGCTGTGCGGTTGAATTTGGGATTGGCCGGATCACTGGCTGATCCATTCGATTGACCTTGCAGGTGTGTATCACCTGCCTGGTCTTGCAGCGCAGATGAGAACGGTAGCCCCCACTTTGATGCAGACGGGCAGGATATAAGTGTTCACGGGGACCATGTGCACTTCGCTGGTCTGTCAGACTCTAATGGCATTTTCAAATCGAAGCATTTGAACCCCTTTATGTGCCCAACACCAAAGCTCGGTCAGTTGTCATGCACCATGCGATGGTTGAGGGCAACCCGCGGGTCGGCCGCTCTGTCAGTATTTTCCCTGGTCTTTAATACCGCAGGTCTCTAACTGCCAATGTGGGGTAAAAACTCCACAAAGTAGAATGCGATCATTAAAATTAAAGCGAGAAGCAGTGCTCCACCAATAACCAGTCTGTCTGTTGTCATTTAGATTCACTCCAGATAAGAATCATCGATACTTTATAATGAAGCAGATTGCTCGCCAGATACACGGGCAGATCAGGACCGACTT
>CAYPDN010000374.1:0-2217 GCA_964409445.1 uncultured Granulosicoccaceae bacterium | reverse complement strand
GTGAAGATTGCACAAACTGGTACGGAAATTCCTAGCATGGATTCCAGATCCCAATTCCGCAGCAGTAAATTTAATGCGACTTTTTGCTATAACCATTCTCAGTTGTTTATTAGCGTTCGTATATTGGCTGGGTGCCACTGTCTATTCTGAAAAGATAGAACAGGATATTGCAACCCGTACCGAACCAGTTGTAGATCAACACCAATCTGAAATATCGGATATTTCGCGTCAGGTAGATGGACGTGATGTTCGAATTTTAGGTACCGCACCCTCTGAAGCAATTCGCAGCACTATTGGTGAAGATGCAGAAGATGTCTGGGGAGTGCGGGTAGTTGAGAACAACATTGCAGTCGAAGAACCTAAGGCACCGGCAACACTACCAGAACCTGAAGCGACTGGCTTCGACCTTTTTGCACAACATCGGTACCCGAGCCTGATCATGAACGGGCTGGTTGATGATGCGGCTTTTGATACCGCGTCAAATATCCATCGTGCGCTGCCGCCGGAATCTGTTCTGGATCGCAGTGGTTTGGTAACCGGATCTGACGATCTGTTCAAGAGCCCAAGAAAGCTGGAGACCGGCATTGCAGCCGTTACACAGTTGAACCCGGGTACGCTTCGAATAACCGACAAACAGTTCATCCTTGAAGGCGAAGTCGCATCTTTTGATCGCGAGAAAACGGTAAGGCAACTAATAGACACCCGACTTGAAGATCTTGAGCCGTTGGAAGTGATTGTCAATATCTCGGTAGTCGAGTCTGCCGTGCCGGTTGAGTGCCTGCAGCGGTTGAATCTGGTATTGGCCGACAATGTATTAAATTACGCGGTAGATCATTACCGCATACTGGAGAAGCATCGATCCGTGCTGGATGCAATCGCCTATACCGTAACGGGTCCTTGCGAAAATCATATTCGTAATGTTCTTGTAGAGGGGCACGCTGATATCACGGGCTCCGATGGTTACAACCAGGGTTTAAGTGAGAGACGTTCCGGAACAGTTAAGGACTACCTGCTCGACAACGGCATTGATGAGAGTCTGATCAGTGCATTTGGGTATGGTGAATTCCGACCTATCGCCAGCAACGACAGTGTTGCAGGGCGTGCGTTGAATCGAAGGACCGAAATATATCTCCTGACTTCTGAGGATGCAGTTACTCAGGAACCAGACACCCAGCTTTCTAACTTTTCAGACGAATAGCGCAGTAAGAAAATGACCTATCTAATAATACAAGTGCTAACACTGTTGGTAGCCGCGACGATTCTTGGTTTCGCTATCGGCTGGCTGATCCGTGCCTTCTCTGCGAAACGTGTGGAGAAAGGTTTAAAAACCACTCTGGATAAAAACAATCGAACTATTCCGTCGCTTAAAGAGGCCTTAATGCGGGCAGAAGCAGATACGGAAGACAGAGAGAGCATGATTACGGCTCTGCGCGATAACCTGAGTGACAGATCCCAGGCTCTGCAGGATGCGTTACAAGACCAACGCGCTATAGAAGAGCATCGCGATCAGATCGAAGAGCAAATGATGTCTGCCACTGCCGGTCTTGAAAAGGAAATCAAAGATCAGGCTGATGAAAATGCACAGTGTCTGGCCGATCTGCAGGCAGAGCTTGATGGTGAGCGCGAAAAGATGCTTGCCGATATGCGAGGCAAGGAAACACAGCTTGCTGACGCGGACCGAGAAGCAAATGATCTGCAGGTACAGCTTGCGAACCTGCAGCATGACAACGATATATCGGTTGATGACAACAGGAAAAAGCAAGCGGAGATAGAGCGACTGAATCAGGACCTGCTGGAAGCTGCAGCGCTGAAGCAAGAGCTTGAGTCGCAAATCGCAGCTCTTCGAAAAGAACTTGAAGCAACCGAACGTGAATATCAGGCTCGTGTTCGTGATTTGAATACGGCCTTAAGTGGTGAAAAAGAAAATCTGGCCTCTGCTCGAGAAAACGCAGCTCGAGGTGAAGCAAAGCTTGAAGTACTTGGTGAGCAACTAAACGACCGTGCGCGTGAGTTGCAGCGACTCGATGAACAGGCAAAACACCAAAATGCAACTATCGACCGATTACAAGGCCAGTACACAGCCGTATGTAGTGAAAGCGCAAGTAAGGATGCTGATAATTCAGGCAAAATCGCAGCACTTGAATCCGAATTAGACAGGCAGAAAAAACTTGCAGAGAAAGCGGAGAAGCAAATTCGGGAGGATGCTCTTCAGCGCGC
>CAYPDN010000373.1:0-3947 GCA_964409445.1 uncultured Granulosicoccaceae bacterium | reverse complement strand
CATACCGGGGGTTTAATTAGTTGACAATTGACGGAGCCGACAATTAGAATTGTCGGCTAAATTGCGCCAGCGTACTTTCTGTATGCTGGCGCTTTTTACTCAGGTTTGTAGTAAATCGTCGAAAATGAACCAGGCAACCAGCTTTACATAAGCGTTTTGGTGGTCTATACGACTGCGAAAGATGCTTTATCGGGCCAACTATGGCCCAAACAGGAAAAGAATGGCAACAGTAAATCAGCTCGTCCGGAAGCCTAGAAAGCGCAAGGCGGAAAAGTCGAACGTACCAGCGCTGGAGGCTTGTCCTCAGAAGCGTGGCGTGTGTACTCGCGTATACACCACAACCCCCAAGAAGCCGAACTCGGCTATGCGGAAGGTTGCGCGTGTGCGGTTGACCAACGGTTTTGAAGTCACCTCTTATATAGGTGGTGAGGGTCATAACCTTCAGGAACACTCGGTGGTTCTGATTCGCGGTGGTCGTGTGAAGGATTTGCCTGGTGTTCGCTACCATACCGTTCGCGGCAGTCTGGATACCCAGGGCGTGGAAAGTCGCCGTCAGGGACGTTCCAAGTACGGCGCTAAGCGTCCCAAGAGTTAAGGTAAAAAATAATGTCCAGACGCAGCGAAGCGCCAAAAAGAGAAATACTGCCTGATCCCAAGTACAACAGTGTTCAGTTGACCAAGTTCGTCAACATGCTCATGTACTCGGGTAAAAAATCAGTTGCCGAAAAAATCATGTACGGCGCGCTCGACGTAATGAAAGAGAAGAAGGGCGATGAAGCCCTGGAGCTGATGGAACTGGCGTTGGAAAACGTCAGCCCTGCGGTTGAGGTGAAATCTCGTCGTGTGGGTGGTGCAACCTACCAGGTACCTGTTGAAGTACGTCCGGTTCGTAGAACGGGGCTTGCAATGCGCTGGATTATTGAAGCGGCCAGAAAGCGTGGTGAAAAATCCATGACACTGAAGCTCGCGGGCGAGTTGCTTGATGCAACTGAAAAACGCGGTGCAGCGTGCAAGAAGCGCGACGATGTACACCGCATGGCTGATGCTAACAAGGCGTTTGCTCACTACCGCTGGTAGCCTTTGCGGGCTCCGGGGTTGAGACAAAACTGACATATGGCATCGAGAAGTGGCAAGAACGACTCCAATAGAGCGATACCGCAATCTGGGTATCATGGCCCATATCGATGCCGGCAAAACCACGACAACAGAACGGATTCTGTTTTATACCGGGGTTTCGCACAAAATAGGTGAAGTCCACGATGGCGCTGCCACGATGGACTGGATGGAACAGGAGCAGGAACGCGGCATAACCATTACATCTGCTGCCACCACTTGTTTCTGGAAGGGCATGGATGGCAGCGTTGATGAACACCGTATCAATATCATTGATACACCGGGGCACGTTGATTTCACTATTGAAGTCGAGCGTTCACTGCGGGTTCTGGACAGCGCAGTTGCAGTTTTTTGTGCGGTTGGTGGTGTAGAGCCGCAATCGGAAACGGTCTGGCGACAGGCTAACAAGTACAACGTGCCAAGGCTGGTCTTCGTAAACAAGATGGACCGTGCCGGGGCCGATTTTTTTCGCGTTATCGAGCAAATAAAAGAACGGTTGGGTGGTAACCCGGTCGCAATACAAGTGCCTATAGGCGCTGAAGACGACTTCGAAGGTGTCGTCGACCTGGTCAAGATGAAAGCCATCTACTGGGACGATGCTTCCAAAGGCGTTGAGTTCGAAGAACGCGATATCGACGACTCAATGCTTGAGCTGTGCACCGAGTTTCGTGAAAAGATGGTTGAAGAGGCAGCGGATGCCACCGAAGAGTTAACGGAGAAGTATCTTGAGGACGGAGACTTATCGCAAGCCGAAATTATTGAAGGCTTGCGCATGCGTTCAATCGCAGGCGACATAGTCGCTGTAACGTGCGGTTCGGCATTTAAGAATAAAGGTGTGCAGGCAGTGCTCGACAAGGTCGTCGAACTGATGCCTTCACCGGTAGATGTACCTGCCATAACCGGCATCGTACATGGCGAGAAAGAAGGTCAGCGCGAAGCCTCTGATAAAGAGCCGTTCGCAGCACTGGCTTTTAAAATCGCCAATGACTCGTTTGTCGGGTCACTGACGTTTTTGCGGGTGTATTCCGGTGTCGTTAAAACCGGCGACATGGTCTACAACCCGGTAAAGGATAAAAAAGAACGGATCGGTCGTTTGCTGCAAATGCACTCGAATGATCGTGAAGACATAAAAGAAGTACGCGCCGGTGATATTGCGGCTGCGGTGGGGCTTAAAGATGTAACGACTGGCGATACCTTGTCAGACGTGAAGCAACTGATAACGCTTGAGCGCATGGAGTTTCCTGAACCGGTGATATCGGTGGCAGTGGAACCCAAAACAATTGCCGATCAGGAAAAGATGGCAACAGCGCTTGGCAGACTCGCTCGGGAAGATCCGTCTTTTCGGGTGCATACGGAAGAAGAGTCAGGTCAGACGATTATCTCCGGGATGGGAGAGCTTCATCTCGACATCATTGTCGATCGGATGAAGCGTGAGTTCGGTGTGGAAGCGGCGGTAGGTAATCCGCAGGTGTCCTACCGCGAAACAATTAAGCAAGCTGTCGAAGCGGAAGGGAAGTTTGTTCGACAGACAGGTGGTAAAGGTCAGTACGGTCATGTGGTGCTGAAGCTTGAGCCACGCGAGCAGGGTGAAGGTTATGAGTTTATCGACAAAATTGTCGGTGGCTCGGTACCGCGGGAATTTATTTCAGCGGTAGATAAAGGAATACAGGAGCAAATGGAAAGCGGCGTTCTGGCAGGGTTTCCTGTTGTTGATGTCGCAGTCACTTTGTTCGACGGTTCATATCACGATGTGGACTCCAACGAGATCGCGTTCAAGATCGCGGGCTCGATGGGTTTTCGCAACGGTGCGATGGAAGCTGATCCGGTGTTGTTAGAGCCGATCATGAAAGTGGAAGTGGTAACCCCTGAAGACTACATGGGGGATGTGATGGGAGATTTAAACAAGCGTCGGGGTATCGTTCAGGGTATGGATGAAACACCGGCGGGCAAGACAGTCAGTGCAGAAGTGCCACTGGCTGAGATGTTCGGGTATGCGACCGCGTTGCGATCAGCTACCCAGGGCAGGGCAACCTACTCAATGGAGTTTGGCAAGTATGCTGAAACTCCGGCAAGCGTTACAGAGTCCTTTACCGGACACTGATTTTTTTATAACTGATTTTAATATAAACCGATTAGCTAGGCATAAAGAGGCGTTAGAACAGTGTCGAAGGAAAAATTTGAACGTACGAAACCGCATGTAAACGTAGGCACAATAGGCCACGTTGATCACGGGAAAACGACGTTAACAGCAGCACTGACCAAGTGTCAGGCAGAAGCGATGGGCGGAGAATTCAAAGATTACGGCGATATCGACAACGCCCCTGAAGAGCGCGAGCGTGGAATCACAATCGCCACAGCGCACGTAGAGTATGAATCAGACAACCGTCACTACGCGCACGTAGATTGCCCGGGCCACGCGGATTATGTGAAGAACATGATCACGGGTGCGGCCCAGATGGACGGCGCGATCCTGGTGTGTTCTGCAGCAGACGGCCCAATGCCACAAACGCGTGAGCACATATTGCTGTCACGTCAGGTAGGCGTGCCTTACATCGTTGTGTACATGAACAAAGCAGATCAGGTAGACGATGACGAATTGCTGGAACTGGTGGAAATGGAAATCCGCGAGTTGCTCGATACCTATGAATTCCCGGGCGACGACACACCGGTAATTACAGGTAGTGCGTTAAAAGCCCTGGAAGGTGACACCAGTGACATTGGTGTGCCGAGCATCACCAAGCTAATCGAAGCGATGGACAGCTACTTCCCGTTGCCGGAACGTCCGGTAGACGGCGCGTTCCTGCTGCCAATAGAAGATGTGTTCTCAATCTCTG
>CAYPDN010000372.1:0-3951 GCA_964409445.1 uncultured Granulosicoccaceae bacterium | reverse complement strand
GAATCCGTAGCCCTTATCGTTGTTGAACCATTTGACGGTTCCGTGGGATTTACTGCTCATACTGCTACCTCTGAATTACGCCAGATACATCACTGGCGGGCTTAAGGTAACAGGTAATTGTTGATTACACTGTGAGCTCAGTCAACTGCTAGTAGCAGAAGGTGTTAAGCGGCTTTTTTTTCATCAAACCCATATTCATCGAATATCTTATTTGAATCACTTGGGTTGAAGCTAGTTGCCAATCTTCCTAGATAGCTTGAGACAGGATGCGAGTATTCACAATCAACAATGTTTCCACCATCATCAAACTCTCTTACATAAATCCTTCCATCTTGGATTTTATAAAAAAGCCTTAGTTTTTTTTCGCCAACGGAGCCGGGGAAATGAGTTTCCTTAACCACTAGTCCAATAATGTCGTTTACCTTTAACTGGTTAAGGCGTATTTTTCTATACAGAATAACCAGCGAGCCCTTTAATATATCCGCATGCGCCATAGAGTCGCCGGTAACAAATAAAGGGAGAATATCGCTCGTTGATCTTAGATCGTAGTTATTACCCCGTGAATCCGTAAGCACCAGAGCGCGTGTCAATCTAAGCCTCGTGTTTGACTGATTTGATTTGCCAAGCTTCCCAGCCAGAACCATATGCACATCAACCTTGGATGTACGCTTTTCTATTAAAAACGTAACTGGAACTAAAACAACAGCCGCGACCAAGCACACTAACAAATAAAATAACATCCATTACTCCGGTTGTGCGGTAAGGTTCAGGGGCGTGGCGCGAAACACGCTGACTTGCTGAATATCGTAGACAGTTTTCGCTGATAAATATTTAGCCATTAAGCATCCAAGCATAGCCATTCCTGTAGTGATTGCGTACGGGTTGAAAATTACAGCACCGTAGCTAACATCCAATTCCGTAGTCTCCCTTACCACATATGGAGCCAAGAGACCGAGCAAAAGCAATATCACACCGATAGTTATGGTTGGCCAAGAGACGCTCCTACAAATCATTCTCAGGAAGACTAACTCAACCAATAATACACCGACGACACCAATCCGTTTGTGGTGTTCCGTAAAAAACTGATACGGAAGCTGATCGGTCAGAGATGGAAATACAGCGCTGCCGAAAGTAACCACCAATAAACAATATAAGGTTATACAACAGTATATAAAGCATTTTACGTGCTGATTCCATCTATTAGGACCCATTACACGTGTGGTTTCGTCCATTACTGCTAACTCCTAATCACTTCCCAACCGATTCAACCTGCACCTCTAGATCCTACTCGCAGCGCACCGAAACTTAACACAGACTGACTTGGTGCAGAAACATCTGAAAACGACCAATTAATGGACCAAAATTTCGCTCATTTTCTTGGTGTGTCTTGCAAGTACCCACAAAAATTCCGCGAAGGCCGCTTAGTCGCCATCGACCCACGATTTGATGGAATATGGGCGAACGGGGGTTTGCCCTGGGTGGTCCTGCTGCGATCCACGCCACAGCAGGGTAGGGAGCAACCAAAGCACGGCCACAGGCGCAGCCGTGCGGGTTCACACTCGTGTGGGCGGCTTGTCCCAGATGCCAAATCACTTCCTAGTTCGCCACGCAAAATATCATTCAGTCGGGTGCCCTGCAAAAATCTGTTGCGGAAGGTTCGGTAGTTGAAATTTTTCGTTTAGGTAGCGGTCAAAAAAATGAGATCGCAGGAGCGGAATATGACTGACAACTGGCGTGGGCAACATGGTTACGGACTTCTTGGCTATTCTGATGGTTCAGGGCCAGCAGAATGGGGTTACCAGCAGTATCAGAGAGAAGAGCAAGCTAAAATGAAAAGGCTCGATGATTTGACTCGAGTTACGCCGAGTAAGCGCGCCCCAAGTGAACCGGCTAGTTCCATTTTTGGCACCGGTTCTAGTGACAGCATTTTTTCATCTTTTTCTAGCGAGCAAGTAGTATCAACTGGCAGTTATTCTAGTAGCACTTCTTCTAAATCTGAATCTGGATCAGATTTCTGGGGTGGTTTCTGCATCGTTGTATTTGTGCTCATTGTATTGTCTGAGTGCGATTCAGATCGAGTTACTGAGCATGGCGAATCGCACACTAGTTCTCCAGTGGTAGCAACTAAGCCTGTTATAGCAAGGCCAACTGTTACTCAGGAATTTCCTACTGTTGCTTTGCCCAGTGATTCGGAAGCTGCTTCTGAAAAAGTTGAAATGACTAAAAAGGAAACAAGAAGAATTGTTAATGAGGACATATGGTAAGGCTGTGACGCGTCGGTTGAGTTATGGGGCAAAGCGAGGGTGGTTAGTCCTCGACTTTAAACGCGATGGTATGAACTACTGGCGGTTGCCTGATGAGAAGGATGTTACATCCGACTAGCTTTTGCAAAATACTAGTTGGACGTAAGGTGCATTTGTTGTTGATTACACTGTGAATAGTGCCGAATATTTATACGTGTTTTTTTGCAAATGCCTGCACACCGCTTGCAGCAGCCACTGTAAAAAGTATTGTTTGAACTTTGTCTATTTGATCTGGAGTCAAGTAATGATATTTTTCGGGAATAAGAAGGTGCCAAGCCCATGTACCAGAAGCCCAAACGGCTATGCCAAAACCTACCCAAATAAGCCACGTTATTGCTTTCTTTATATTTTCGCGGAATGACTCATTTCGATCATGCTTACTCTCTCTTTCCTCCTTTTCAAGATCTCTATTCTGCGCTAACGCATTAGCTTCCTCATTTGCGGAGGTATCATCTTCGGGTGGGGTTTCGGTTGGTGTAAATGAAAAGGACAATCAGATTGCCTTGTGCATTTTTCGATAATAATTTTCTATTAAATCGTTAGATATAGGGGAGTTACGACCTTCTCTTTCCCACGTTATGTGCCAAGGTGATCCGGCCTTATGAGTCATGGCTGAAAGTTGAATGCCTGTAAATTGGCTGTAATGATTGAATATCGAATCCACGATGTCCCGCTGCGGTTCCGTGAACGCCGGTTGCTGCGCTGCAACGCTGGTTACAGGGGAGCTGCCAAACTTTTTTGTATTGCTGTATAAAGTCTTGAACACAGGACCAAGCCGCCAAGCTTGAGCTTGCTCTGAAACCAGCGGTGTGCCGTGCACACCCAACATCCATCCATGGCTTATGTACGTGATTTTCAGTAACTGCATAGGGGTCAAGGTCTTGCCCTGTTGCCCCGATAGATGCAATAACTCGCTAGCAATTTGTGTTGGCGTGTGCATAATTCCGTAAGCCGTATGTATTTCAGTTACATAGTGGCACTTAGACTATACCACAATAGGAATGTTGCTACGCAAGCAAGTCCTCGCCCAATTTCTTATTCCCCTGCCAATACCCGCAAAACTCCCGCGAAGGCCGCTTAGTCGCGCACCGGCCCATAATGTCGTGGAATATCGCACCATTCGACCGGCGGCGAGTGTCTTCCCGGTAAGCCGCTTCACGCGCATACCGGTCCAGGTAGTTGTTAGCGAACTTGTGAGTCTGGCCGATGTGCATCCGGCGCAGCCTTGAAAAGAATGACTCCGCCTGGTTAGTAGATTGCCCCTCCGGGCCAACGTAGTTGATCTGATGGTTAACCCGCTCAACCTTGTACTGACCGCGCAGGGCGTTATAGCTGACATGCTCATCAGTGGTGATAGTCGCAGACTTATCCACGTGCTTCTGTGCGAACGCTAAAGCCGACTTTTCATTCTCTCACTTCGCTACCGCTACAACTGTTTCAACCGCGCCAGTACCTTCAGGGCCACGCTGACGGGCAACCAAAATAGCTCGCTTATTCGGGTCTTGATTCACCTTCAAACGTCTATCCACACGGTTATTTATGTTGTTTCGCGGTCTAACGTGACCGTTGAAATAAGCACCGTCAATCTCAACTTCACCTTCAAGCTGCTGTGGTGGCTCACCCAATGACTCACGCATTTTATGCATCA
>CAYPDN010000371.1:0-3951 GCA_964409445.1 uncultured Granulosicoccaceae bacterium | reverse complement strand
CCATATTCCTCTTCGTCGAGCTTTGTTATGGACTCTTCGATCTTCTTGATCAGTTTGCGTTCGCGATCACGTGTGCGCAACTCGAGGCTAAACTCTTCTTCCTGCGTTGCCCGGTCATTTGGGTCAGGGAAATTGGTTGCATCGCTTTTCATATGACCGACTGTGCGATCGACTTCTTCCATCAGCGATACTTTCCAGTTCTGCAGTATGGCGCGGAAGTGTTCCGTCTGCTCCTCGTTCATGTACTCCTCGCCCTTGGTTAAGTGGTAGGGCTCGAAAGTCTTGAACTCGCCTTTCTCTCCAGTGCCAGCTTTCCTTTTTACCGGCGCTTTTTTAGCAGTTGCCTTTTTGGCGACGGTTTTCTTTGCCGCGACCTTTTTGGCTGGTGCTTTGGTTGCAGTCTTGATGCTGCTGGTTTCGTCCGTGGATGTAGTCACTGTTTTTGCTGCTGCCTTTTTCTTAGAAACTGGTTTCTTAGCGGCGGCCTTCTTTTTGGCCGTTGCTGTGGCTTTTTTCTTCGCTGTTGCTTTGGCAGGAGCTTTCTTCGTTGCAGTAGCAACACTTCCACTCTTCGCCGACGCGGTTTTCTTTTTCGCGGCCATATTCTCGCCTGTACTTAAACTGAAGCCGGTGGTTTCTATCAGATTTCGGTTTTCGAGGCAAATTAATTCAAAGGTTTCTGTGACCGGTCGGTCAGCCCTAAGTGTTTCTGTGGATTAGTATTTTCTCAAAAATGTGACGGAAATACGGGCAGTTACCGCTGCCGGGACCGGTATTTTCGCGCGGATTTAGCCGATTATCGGAACTGCCGGGATCTGTTTGATCAGGCCTTTTTCCCAACCCGATTGACGGTCGCTCCAAGCTCGCCGTCGGCCACTCGAACTTCAATTTGCTGGTCCTTTTTGATCTGGCTGGTGCTGGTAATCACCGCGCCCGCGGGGTTTTGCACAATGGCGTAGCCGCGCGCCAGTGTATTGAGCGGACTGATTGTCTGTAGCGCACGAGCGTTGCCGGCCAGGCGAACTTTTGCTGCCTGCAGCTGCCCATTGAGACTTTGCAGTAGTCGGTTATGCAACTGGCTCGTTCGCTCCTGCCGGCGGGCAAGCTCTTTCTGTGGCGACAGATTGCGCAGTCTCAATTGCAGATTCGCAAGAGTCGCGTTTGCTCTCGATGCAGACAGTTGCATCGCTCTTTGCAATCGGAGGTCCAGCTCATCGCAACGCTGCGCTCGCTGCTGCAGTTGCTGGCTTGGGTGTTGGTTGTTTAACCTTCTATTGAGTTGCTGCAGGTAGTAAGCGTTCTCTTCTGTGTGTTGCTTTATCAGTCGCAGCATTCTTTTTTGCAGTGCCGTGAGTGACTGCTGCAATTCGTTTTGATCGGGGCTGACTAATTCGGCCGCGGCCGACGGTGTTGGTGCACGTACGTCTGCAACCAAATCTGCAATGGTGAAATCAATCTCGTGGCCTACACCACAAATGACAGGTAACACGGATGCAAAAATGGCTCGTGCTACCGGCTCTTCGTTAAATGCCCACAGATCTTCCAGTGATCCGCCGCCACGCATTAACATCAGTACATCGCATTCGTTGCGTCGATTGGCTATCTCCAGCATTCTGGCAATAGAAGGTGCAGCCTGTTTGCCCTGAACGGTTACCGGGTAGACGATAAGCTCTGCACAACGAAAGCGACGACGCAATACGTTTAATGCATCCTGAAGGGCGGCACCGGTAGGTGAGGTGACAAGGCCGATGCGTTGTGCAAATGCCGGTAGTTGCTGCTTGTGTGCATCATCGAACAAGCCTTCTGCATGAAGTCGCTTTTTGGTGGCTTCAAACTGTTGTTGCAGTGCGCCGACTCCGATCTCTGTCATTTTATCGACAATCAGCTGGTAGTCGCCGCGCTGTTCGTAAATACCAAGCCTGCCGCGCACCAGTACTTTCTGTCCGTCGGCAGGTTGGAACTGCACCCGACGGTTGTCATTGCGGAACATCGCACAGCGTAGTTGTGAGCGATTGTCTTTAAGTGAGAAATACATATGACCGGTGCGAGCGCGCATCAGGTTTGATATCTCACCTTCTACCCAGACGCTGCCAAACTGCGTATCGAGCAGCCATTTCACTTCCGAATTCAGATCACTGACGGAATAAACTTCATCGAGGGTCAGCGGGATTTGTTCCATCCGGGGTTCCGAGCTTACTTGGTGAGAATGGGTTGACGTTTTTAAAGAACAGGTATCGTCAACGACAGAGTTAATGCGAACTGCAAACCGGAGTTAATCAAGTTAACGCGCGCCGGTCAAACTGGTATAATGAGGTGCACGGTCCAGATCATCCGCTACCGGGCAAACTCCGATGAACATTGTTCAAGATGCACTAACGTTTGATGACGTTTTGTTGCAACCGTCGCACTCACTTGTGCTTCCCAATCAAGTCCGTCTCAACACACGATTAACGCGTGAAATCTCGCTGAATATTCCGCTGCTCTCTGCCGCGATGGATACTGTCACGGATTCACGGCTGGCGATCGCGATGGCGCAGGAAGGCGGGATTGGCATAATTCACAAGAATATGCCCATTGAAACTCAAGCCGCTGAGGTGCGTCGAGTCAAGCGTTTTGAAAGTGGTGTGGTGCTGGAGCCTGTGACTATCACACCCGACACCACCATTAAGGAAGTGCGTCAGTTGACAGCCAGTCATGGCATCTCAGGATTACCCGTCGTAGATCAGAGCGGTCTGGTTGGCATCGTGACCAAGCGTGATATCCGTTTCGAAACCCGGGAAGACGAACCGGTGGCCAGCATCATGACACCCAAAGACAAGCTGGTAACAGTGAAGGTGGATGCGCCGCGGGAAGAAGCACTCGAAAAGCTGCATCAAAACCGAATTGAAAAAGTACTTGTGGTGAATGACAACTTTGAGCTGAAAGGCATGATCACAGTCAAAGACGTTAGAAGTGCGCGCCATTATCCAATTGCCTGCAAAGACCCACAGGGAAGACTGATCGCAGGAGCTGCTATTGGCGTAGGTGCCGACACCGATGACCGCACAGATGCATTGGTAGAAGCAGGTGTGGATGTATTAATTGTCGATACTGCTCACGGGCATGCGCAAAGTGTGATTGACCGGGTCAGGCAAACCAGAAAACGCTACCCTCACATGCAAATCATTGCCGGTAACATTGCCACCTCTGCTGCGGCGCAGGCGTTGGTTGAAGCGGGTGCTGACGGACTAAAAGTCGGTATAGGCCCAGGGTCCATTTGTACCACCAGAATTGTTGCAGGTGTAGGTGTGCCACAAATTACTGCCATCGATAACGTAGTGCAGGGAGTTGCCGGCGCAGATGTTCCAATCATTGCGGACGGTGGTATTCGTTTCTCTGGCGATATTGTCAAAGCCATTGCGGCTGGTGCGTCGACGGTAATGGTGGGAAGTCTTTTAGCGGGTACAGAAGAAGCGCCGGGTGAAGTAGAGCTGTATCAAGGTCGCTCTTATAAGTCCTACCGCGGTATGGGGTCAGTGGGTGCGATGCAGCAGGGCTCAAGTGACCGCTACTTTCAGGACGATGAAAGCTCACCTAAGAAACTGGTACCGGAAGGCATCGAGGGCAGGGTGCCCTACAAGGGGCCATTGAACGCTGTACTTCATCAGCTTATTGGCGGTTTGCGTTCAGGTATGGGCTACTGTGGCTGTGAGTCTGTAAGTGCAATGCAAAGCGATGCGTGTTTTGTGAAAGTCTCAAATGCAGGCATGCGTGAGAGTCATGTACACGATGTGCAGATTACTAAAGAACCGCCGAACTATCGGCTTGACTGACCAAAGCTGGCATAGACTGCTGGCATAGCAAGTACACCAATTTATTGGCTGCAGGCCAATAATAAAATCGCTGCAGTAACTTAACAGGAACAACGTTGGCTGACATTCACAAGCACAAAATTCTAATACTGGATTTTGG
>CAYPDN010000370.1:0-3962 GCA_964409445.1 uncultured Granulosicoccaceae bacterium | reverse complement strand
AACGGTGGGCTATAGGATCTAATTTTCGGATAAGCGAAAGACCGGTTTTGGCCGAGACTTGCCTGATTGACCTGACAATCCTAGCAGAAATTAGTTACCAACTTTATTGTAAAGTTACCAACTATATTACGAAGTTACGGGGTTACCGACTTTATTTGCATCCCACATGTGTGAATTGTTAATACACCAGGCTTACTCAACAGTTACGCTCTTCGCCAGATTACGCGGCTGATCGACATCTCGTCCCAAAGCCACGGCACTGTGATAGGCATAAATCTGGAGCGCAACTCCCATGATCATGCCCTGCACAAGTTCATCAGCCTGAGGGGTTCTGATTACATGATCAGCAAGCTTATCGATTCTGCTATTTATTGAATCGGTCACGGCAATAACCGGCGCATTGCGGGCTTTTATTTCTTCCAGTGCCCCCAGTGATTTCTCCAGCAGCTCCGACTCAGGCAAAATGATCACACACGGAGTCTCTGAGCTCACCAGTGCCAATGGTCCATGCTTTAACTCGGATGCCGGATACGCTTCAGCATGGATATACGAAATTTCCTTTAGCTTTTGCGCGCCTTCGAGTGCTACCGGGTAAGCAGAAGTACGGCCGATGAAAAAAGAGCTGTGGCTTTTGGCATATTTTTTAGCGACATCTGCAATATGGGTTTCAAGTGCCAGTACATCTGCAATTTTCTCTGGCGCACCTTCCAGCGCTTGCAGTAGTTGTGCACCACGTTGTGGTGACACATCACGAGCACGCCCGAACAAAATAGCCAGCAACGCAAATACACTTAGCATTGATGTAAATGCTTTAGTGGATGCAACTGATACTTCAGGTCCTGCATGCATGTATACACCGCCATCCACCTCGCGTGCGATGGTGCTGCCTACGCTATTAACAATGCCGAGCACGTAGCCACCCTTACGTTGAATTTCACGAGTCGCGGCGAGAGTATCGAAGGTTTCACCGGATTGGCTAACAACAATATAGAGCGTGTTGGCTTCTATCACCGGATTTCGATACCGAAATTCAGCCGCAGGTTCAGCATCGCAGGGAATACGAGACAACGATTCAATCATATTGGCACCGGACATTCCGGCATACAGTGCAGAGCCACAACCGAGAATTTTTATCCGCTGTACCTGAAGTAAATCTCGTGCTTCCATATTCAAGCCGCCAAGGCGGGCGGTATTAAATCGTTTGTCCAGTCTGCCGCTGATGGTTCGTCTGACAGTCTCCGGCTGATCCACAATTTCACGATATAGATAATGCTCGTAACCACCACGATCATAGTCATCCAGATTACTGGCCAGTGTCATTGAAGATTTATCTGACGGGCTGGCATCGAGCAGCGTAACTTCAAAACCATCCGGTGTGATTTCGGCAACTTCACCATCGTCGAGATGTACGACCTCTCTGGTGTATCGAGAAAGCGCAGACATATCCGATGCGGCAAGCATTTCACCCTCACCTATGCCTATAATTACCGGGCTGCCGCTTCGAGCCAGCACTATCTTTTCAGGCTCGGTCGCACTAATAGCGGCAATACCATAGGTACCTACAATTCGAGCAAGCACTTCACGCATCGCATCGATCAGCGAACACTGCTTTTGTTGCATTGTTTCCGCTAACAAATGTGCCAGTACTTCAGAGTCAGTAGCAGACTTGTACTCAATTCCAACCAGTTTTTCTTTCAATGCTTCAACGTTTTCAATAATGCCGTTGTGCACAACTGTCAAAGAGTCACTGGCGTCTGTATGTGGATGCGCATTTTCATCCGTCGGGGCACCGTGGGTTGCCCAGCGCGTATGACCTATACCGGTTTGTGCATTTATAGATTCAGGCAGGCGTTTTTCCAGCACGGAAATCTTGCCTGACGCTTTCCAGGTACGTATTTTTTTTCGACTGTAGACAGAGATCCCTGCCGAGTCATAACCACGATACTCAAGCCGGCGCAGTCCATCCATTAATACCGGCGCTGCCTGCTGCTTACCCGTATAGGCAATAATTCCACACATGTTCGTTCCTGTTAATTCGTTAGCCGTATATCATGCGACGTATCTTGCGTTCACTGATCTCTTCTGCCGGAAACAATCTATCCGGCAATTCATCCCGAATAGAGGCAAAAATTTTCGCGTTTGAGAGACCCTGCTGCTGCAGCTCGTGATGCCTGCGTCTGACGTACGATTCAATGTCTTCGTTGAAATAGGCCAGCACTTCCGCCACAACCTGCTGCGACTGGGCGTCACTGAGAGCCGTAAGCTTACTCAGGTGCTCAATCAGGTCGGAGATGTCTGTGTCTGGCATGTGCGGGTATTTAGCGAGATTACCAGCGCATATTCAAACAATTTGCCCGTTTTTGGGCAAATACTATTGATATTTTGGCTCTTATGAGCGTGTTACAGGCACAATCGCGCGCTTTTCAGCAACAGCTATCCATCGAGCGGAGCATGCAATCGGGTTTGACTGGTGATAATTCCACCTCGACTACCCACCTCAATCGAGCCGTAGCGCTGTTTAAAACACTCCGGCAAATTGCGATCGCCTTCAATGCTTAACCACAGTCGCAGCAGATGCCGACGCTCTGAAGCATCCGACCAATCTACAAAGCCTGTGCGATCGTGAAGTTGCGAATGATTGTAGACAAACTGCATATCACCCGGCTCCAGCTGCATAACAAAATGCAGAGACGGATCATTGGCAAGCGTATCAAACAGATCAAGCGCTTCTCTGTGCTTGTCTGTTAATGGTGGTGCATCGTCAAAACGCTTTGCACTATTGATGTACTGGCGCTGATAAAACACAGTTAGATGACCTTCAAACCAACTGAACACCGGTATCGTCATAAACGGTAGTTCACCTTCAGGCACCTCGCCGCGACGATCAGTTGCAACAGGTTCAAATAGTAACGGCAGCAAATCAGGACGTATCTCTTTAAATCGGTTGTAGATACTCAATGCACTGACAAGCATAGACTCCCCACCCGACTGCGCCTTTTTTAAACACAAAAGACCAACCACATCTGTACTGTCGGTATGAAAGCTCTGCCGCTCGGAGGTTTGATAAATTCTTGCCGTGGGATCCGACGAGCTGACGCCAATATCTCGCACATGACCAAGAATATGACCCTTTGCATTTTGCGAGCGCGCACTACCAAGGTGCGCACCAATACCACAGAAAATACATGCCGCAAGTTTCTGCGAATAATCCTCGACCGGCAAACCACGGATGACCTCTAAACCGTTACCGTGTAAAAGCTTTTGCTTTAACTGCTGTAAGTGTTCAGAGAATTCGGGAATTTGAAAGTCAACAGATGCCAGCTCTCCAATATCTTTTCCGGTACTCAGAAACTGTCTTGCAGCAGATTCAAGCTCCGCCACTTCCCGACTAGTAAGCGTCTTTAACCAACCATCAGTGTTGTTGACGAGATCTTCAGATACCCAGGCCGACGGGCCTGTGAATGTTGCCGGTAACTCTTCATTCATAACAGGAAAATCAATCGAATTAGAGAATTGTGATCATACCGTTTTCTAAGTACGATATCGTCACTATTAATCAGGGATTCCAACTGTGTACGCACATTTCACTCAAGGCAGCAACAACCTGCAACGGTCTGTAGACTTTTACGATGCCCTGCTCGCACCACTTGGCATCACACGAAAAGACACTGTTATCAATGATGAGGTAGTTTGCTACATTAGTGCTGCGGCAGACCTGCCAAGGTTCTTTGTTGTGGCTCCGTTCGATAACAAAGCAGCTTCTGTTGGCAACGGCTCAATGATCGCCTTTAAAGCCAGCAGTCAGGAACAGGTTGATCAGAGTTATAGTGGTGGCTTGAGCAACGGTGGCACAGATGAAGGCGCACCCGGCAACAGACCACAATATACAGACGGTTACTACGGTGCGTATCTGCGTGACCCCGACGGCAACAAAGTACATATTGTCTACCGTGGCGATCTGC
>CAYPDN010000369.1:0-3975 GCA_964409445.1 uncultured Granulosicoccaceae bacterium | reverse complement strand
GCGGCTTTTGATTTTAGTGGCAATCACACTGATGAAGATACACGGGCTCGCTTTCAACGACGCGGTGAGTTGCTGACCCCAATTGTTAAAGGGTGGTCAACGGAAGTGGGTGTGGAGTTGTGCTCACTGGGAGTACAGATACATGGCGGTATGGGTTTTATTGAAGAAACCGGTGCAGCTCAGCATCTTCGAGACTGCCGCATTACGCCTATCTATGAAGGTACCACCGGGATACAGGCAAACGATCTGCTGGGCCGGAAAACCCTGCACGATGGCGGTCAGGGCGTTGAGGAGCTGCTGGTTGATATGCGCAATACACAGGAAGCACTCGGTGCTTCTGGCATCTCTGCATCGACTTCTGCAAAAGCCGCACTTGGCGACAGCATTGATATGATTTCAGCAGTTAGCAAAAAACTTCTTGAGCAACAAAATCCAGCAGTTGCAGCTGCAGCTGCAACCGACTACCTGATGATGATGGGTTATGCCACGGGCAGCTGGGCAATGTCGAGAATTGTGCTGGCTACCGAGAACTCTGACGACAAGGAATTCGTATCGCTGCAGCTGGCGCTGGCGAATTTCTACTTTGACAAAATTGCACCGCATGCCAGGGCACATTATCTGGCGATTGAAAACAGCGCTGCAGATTACTACGAGCTCGATCAGGCGATACTCTAGGTTTTTTTCTACTACGTAAAATATTTGACTGATTCATAGCGGACCACACTATTTGGGGTCCGCCAGGGCAATAAACGGCGCGTGTACTGCGCTTGCTTCATCTTAGCGCATGCCTGCTAAGTCTCCTGTCAATCCTGTGACAGATGGCACGACTGCATTACCCGGAGCGCTTTGTTTATTAGCGCTCCCAATCAACTCCTTACAACCGTCCAACGTTGCTGCAATGGAATATTCTTTGCAGCTATAGCGTCTCGAATCCTGTCCGACGGAAATTGTATGAAAGGTATCATCCTGGCCGGTGGCTCCGGTACACGGCTTTATCCTATAACTCAGGTTATGTCTAAGCAGCTACTGCCTGTGTATGACAAGCCGATGATTTTCTATCCGCTGTCGACGCTGATGTTGATGGGTATACGGCAGATTGCCATCATTTCTACCCCTGAAGACATTGGACGATTCGAGCATCTTTTAGGGGACGGCAGTCAGTTTGGAGTTGAGCTTGAGTATATTGTGCAGCCCAGTCCTGATGGACTTGCCCAGGCCTTTGTGCTCGGTGAAACTTTCATCGGCGATGATAGCGTTTGCCTGATACTGGGTGACAACATTTACTACGGCGCCGGACTTGAGGGCATTTTAGAAAATGCAGCGATGTCTTTGCAGGGATCCACAGTATTTGCCTATCGAGTTGCTGATCCCGAGCGCTACGGTGTGGTTGAGTTTGATGCTGCCAAAAGAGTGCTGTCACTCGAAGAGAAGCCTGAAAACCCGAAGTCCCATTATGCGGTAACCGGATTGTACATCTACGATAACTCCGTTATCGAAAAAGCCAAGTCACTGGAGCCATCGGTTCGCGGTGAGTATGAAATTACCGACCTCAATAATATCTATCTTGAACAAGGCGATCTAAACGTAGAACTCCTTGGCAGAGGGCACGCGTGGCTGGATACCGGAACACATGCATCACTGCATGAAGCGGCTGCCTATGTTGAGACTATTGAGGCACGACAAGGGCTAAAAGTGTGTGTGCCTGAGGAGATAGCGTGGAATAAGGGCTGGATCGACACTGACACATTGCAGATAAGTGCCGAGCGCTATGGAAAAAGTACCTATGGGGGGTATTTAAAAGCTCTGATAAAAGAGAGGGAAGCTTTATCAAAACCAGTATCTATGGTGAAAGCTGCCTGAATAGGCGTTTAACCAAGCCATGGACGATTCGTTTTGTCCTAATAAAGTTGGAATACACGTTAAGTGAAAAATAAAAAAAAGGGCACTGAGTCTAAAGCACGCGAAATATTCGATACGCTGTTTAACGATAAAACGTTAGTTAAGCCGTCGACACATTATTTCATGGGCAATATTGACTCGCTTGAAAAGCGTCGCCTGTCCGGTTGGATAATTGACAGTAATGAAAACGACAAGACGATTGAATTCGAAGTTTTTTCTGGAGGTGATAAGGTAGGTGAGGGCACTGCAGATGTCTATCGTGAAGATCTTGAAAAAATCGGCTACGGTGACGGTAAGCATGGCTTCGCGGTTGACCTTACCAGTAAGATATTTTCGCAATCGGTAGCCAACATTATTCTTCGAGAAAAAAACACCGGCGTGCTTATTTCTACTAACCCGTTTAAGACGAAAATATCCAGTGAGTGTGTTGCGGAGGTCATCGGCATCAGTGGTCGTTTGCTTAGTGCACAGATTCTAAATACCAATAAGCTTAAAAAAATGCCACAGAGCATTGAGGTGTTGGTGGACAATGATATTAGATTGCCATGCTCGCTGAGGAATGCCGCAGGTGGAAGAATCATTTGCGACTGTCAAGTACCACCTTATCTATATGATGGAATGCCGCACGCTTATGAATTGATTGCCAATGATCGCAATCTGTCCAGTACGTCATACGTAGAGATACTTCAACCGATTGCAACTCCGGAGGAGCATCTCGGTGACAGTCTTGGTGAAAAAGGATATGCGGGTTTGTCGCGCAATGCATCTTTTCGCTATGAATCCTTGCATGGTCATCTCACGCAGTTTATGGAAGATGGGATGGTCAGTGGTGTCGAGCTTGCGACGTTATGTCAGGCGCACACTGAAGTATTACGTGGATTCAGCAATCGAAAGACATACTCACAATTAAAATTGCCTGAGGTCACCTATCCGGATGTATCAATCGTTATTCCGGCGCGAAACAAGTTTCCGATAACATATCATTGTCTGGCGTCGCTGATACTCGCGCAAAACAAAGCAACGTTTGAAGTTATCCTTGCGGACGATCAGTCTGAAGATGAAACAACCGCTGCTGAAGAAATAGTGGAAAATTTGCGTGTAGTGCGTAATGAGCATAATCTTGGATTTGTAAAAACGAACAATAAAGCGGTAAAGCAGGCGAAAGGTCGTTATATTTGTCTGCTGAACAATGACACAGAGGTAACCTCCGGCTGGATTGATGAAGCGCTTAGCATGTTCGAGTTGATGAACGATGTTGGCGCAGTTGGTTGTAAACTTATTTATCCGGATGGCAGTTTGCAGGAGGCAGGTGGTATTGTCTGGGGAACCGGTGTGCCATGGAACTACGGCAAAAACCGCAATGCTTCGCATCCGAGCTACAACTATACACGCGATGCGGATTACCTTTCCGCGGCCGCCCTTTTTGTACAAAAAACTGTCTGGGAAGAAGTGGGTGGTTTTAGTGAGGAATTTGCACCGGCGTATTATGAAGATACCGATCTTGCTTTCAAAATTCGAGATGCCGGATATAGAACGCTATATTGTCCGACTTCGGAAGTTGTACACTTCGAAGGTAAAAGCAATGGTACCAGTACCAAGTCGGGTATTAAAAAGTATCAAGAGATCAATAGCTCTACTTTCCGTGAAAAATGGTTTATGGAATACAAAACCCACGGTGACGAAGGTGTAGCACCCAGGCTGGAAGTGGATCGAGCGTCTAACTTTAGAGTTTTGGTGCTGGATGCAGACACGCCACGTCGAAACACGGATGCTGGCAGTTATGCCGCTTTTCAGGAAATGATGTTGATGATGGAACTCGGGTGTAAACTTACCTTTGTTCCAGCTAACTTTGCTCATATGGGAGTGCACACCGAATACTTGCAGAAGCTGGGTGTTGAGACTGTTTATTATCCGTTCTACCAATCCATGGAGCAGTTTCTAAAAACACGCGGTACGGAGTTTGATGCGGTGTATATAACGCGCTACAGCATTGCCGCGGATAATCTGCCATTGATAAGCGAGTACACTTCAGCAAAGGTGGTGTTCAATAATGCTGATCTGCATTTTCTTCGGGAA
>CAYPDN010000368.1:0-3983 GCA_964409445.1 uncultured Granulosicoccaceae bacterium | reverse complement strand
CTCTGTCCGACAATGTGCTTGTCGAGTTCCTGAACAATTTCGCGCGGGGTCATGGACATGGATAGTTGCCTGTTTCTATGGTTGTTTTAAAACTTCCGTAAAACTTAAGGGATCGGAGTTCTAATTTAAATTTCGCTTTCACCGCCGCCTCGCTTCAAAGCGGGCAGTTCACGGTTACTATTTTTACAGTGCGTCACACTTCGCTTTCAAGCGTTTCAATGGTTAGATTGCCATTGGTATAAATACAGATATCTGCAGCGATACCCAGACTTTTCTCAACAATTTCACGGGCGCCAAGCTCGGTATGATCAAGCAGCGCCCGGGCAGAAGATTTTGCAAAGTCGCCACCAGAGCCTATAGCGATTAAGCCATGTTCCGGTTCAATGACATCACCATTGCCGGAAATTACCAACGAACTTTTGCTATCAGCTACAGCCAGCAATGCCTCTAGCCGACGCAACATTCGATCAGTGCGCCAGTCTTTGGCCATTTCAACCGCGGCGCGGGTCAGATTGCCACCATATTCTTCGAGTTTGCCCTCAAATCGCTCAAACAACGTGAATGCATCAGCGGTTCCACCGGCAAACCCCGCAAGTACCTGATCTCTATACAGACGACGTACTTTTCGGGCATTGCCCTTCATGATCGCGTTACCCAGTGTTACCTGGCCATCGCCACCAATCACCACTTCCGCACCGCGTCGAACCGAGACAATGGTGGTACCCCGAAATTGTTCCAAAACTCTTTCTCCTGAACTCGTCAAATAGCCAGTTTGCACTACACTCAATGGAGGTGCTCGAACCGTTTTAATTAATTGACACATCATGCAGTGCAGCCCCCGCAGCGGCACTTCAGCACAACGGCATGAGGACTATACCAGTGAAAGAAAAATTGCAGCACAAGGTGTTAAGTCCGTGCGAATCACTGGCAGTGGACGCGAACAGATTATGTGGGAATTCCATGGGTAAAATTCAAGCAGCAATAAAAAGATTAAACAATAAAGTGCGACCCACGGCAGCTGTCACTGAAACTCTGCGCATACCTGCCCAGCAGGAGCACGAGAGTTCACCGTTGCCCACAGATCCGGCCGGCATTAAAACCTGGCTGGTGGCGCAAGGTTTTGCAAATAAGGGTTTTGCCAGCACTGGTACAGACAATGCGGCAGCGTCTGCCAAATCACTGATGCGGGCTTTGCAGCACAGCAATCGCACAATCAGCGCACCTGCTCAACGCCTGTTGATCATGGATCAATACGAAAAGCCATTCGCCGCTGCAATGCAGTCTCTTGATACACAGTACCTGTATTTCGATTTCCCGTTACAGGCAAGTGCAGAAAAGTCTTTTCAACTTGCAGTAACACTGTGTCAGGAAATGGCATACGGATATAAAATAGCGCTGGTAGACAGTGCTCGTGGCGACGGGTTTTTCAGCAAGGAAAAACTTGGCAAAACAAAAAAAATTCAAGCCATAAAAAGTGCGCTGGAGCACCTGTCAAGGATGGCGCTGCGACATAGTCAGGTGTATCGAGACTGGCCGGAAGAATTCTGGCGCGATGCCAATGCACTTGCAGCAATTGCGATGCACGACGGCATCTCAGAGACTCCAGTAACTGTTAGCAAAAAAAGCACTGCAGTTAATCCAGTTGTAGCGCCAACCATTATTAATCTGTATGCAAGACTTTGTGCATTGCAAATCATTGATCAAAAGCAATACCAGCCAGAACAACAACGCACACTGTTCAGGCAGTTAACAAAGTATGCTGGTGAGATTGAGTTTCACCATAAACCACAGCAGCGGCAAGGCAATCAGTACAGCGTTGGTGAGAATAGTCCACCGGTTATACATGAATTCAGATACCACCAGCAAAGTAGCAGCAAACTGCTGTATTTTTCACTTGATGCACTGCTCCGTAAAATCGACTCGACAGAAGAAAAGCAAGCCACATTCGGCATTCTGCATAATATCAGCCGCAGTCGCTGCGAATCTCGCTCTCCAAGGGCAGGTCTGATTACCGCTGAGAGTGGCTTAAAAGAAATCCATACGTTAATCAATTTGACACCTCCGTCAGAGAAACCGGAATCTCAGTTCACCGATATACAACAATTGCTGCAACAGGAAACGACTCTGGCATCAACGGCGCACAGCGACACTTTGAATTCGATCAATACCACGGACTTTGGTGCCGCATTCGATGTTGAAAACGAGAGTCGCAACGGACTCGGCCTTAAGTGGAGAGGCACCGGTTCCTGCAGACTACAAAATGGCGAACTACTGGCTCACTGTTACCGTGGGAAAAACGACGAAACCAGCTGGCACCTGGCAGTAGTACGCTGGCTAAATACCAATGCCGACAACGTGCTAAGGCTTGGTGTCGAATCTATTTCTCGCCACACAACCGCAGTAGATGTGTTCCGATTGAAAAAAGGCGAACAACAGATGGAAACGCCCGCGGAAGGGCTACTGGTGAACTATCAGCCGATAGACAGTAAGGCAAAAATGCTTATCATGCCAATGCACAAGTACATGGCTGGAGAAACTGTCGGTTACCGCGACCATCACGGCTTTCAACTGGCGAAGCTTATTGAAAACGTCAATCTGGAGGGTAACTTTCAGTGCTTTGCAATTAGCACTATCGAGCAAGTGGTCAGTCACTCAGAAGCAAACGATGTAGCTTTTAACCAGGTCGTCGATCAGGCTTCCTGACTTAGACTCGCAAGAGCTAACTATTCGACGCTTTTTTCTTAACGGTCGCGCGCGGATGTGACCGTTCATAGACTCGAGCCAAATGCTGAAAGTCAAGATGTGTATAGACTTGCGTGGTATTTATATCCGCATGACCAAGTAGCTCTTGTACCGCTCGCAGGTCACCACTTGATTCAAGCAGGTGACTGGCAAACGAATGTCTTAACAAATGCGGATACACATTGTGCGGAATACCCGTCTTCGCCGCCAGCGTCTTTAGCCTCTGCTGGACACTGCGGGCAGACAACCTGCTACCACGGTTACTGATAAACAATGCGGTTTCCGTAGCAGCACCTTTTTGCAGTTCCGCTCTTCGCGTTTTCCATTCACGCACCGCACTTAAGGCCTGTTTGCCCACAGGCAGGTTACGGGCTTTAGAACCCTTACCAACAACCTGAACCATACCGGTTTGCATATCAATGCTATCGATATCAAGCTGAACTACTTCAGCCAAACGCAAACCACAAGAATAGATCAATTCGAATAATGCCCGATCACGAAGCATCAATGCATCATCACCCTTTAAAGCAAAGAGGCGCTGGATATCCTCTATTTGCAGAGTTTCAGGCAGGCTTTGATGATCTTTGGGTGCAGGTACGTCTGCAACAGGATTAACTTCAATGTGATTGTGTCTGATTAAGTATTTAAACAGTGATCTTACAGCGGAGAGTCTTCGCGCCAGACTTCGACCGGACAATCCACCACCATGCTGTCGAGAGATCACGGTTCGCATGTTAAATGCATTGGCACCAGACCAGTCTTGAATTTCCAGTTTTAAAAGCTCTGCGGCAACCTCTTCAAGATCGCGTCGGTAGTTGGAAACCGTATGTGGAGAGTATCTCTTCTCAACATGCAGATAGTCACAAAAAACATCTATTGCAACGCCAAATTCTACCGGGTTGCAGGATGCAGCACTGGCGCGATTGGCCATGCTATTTATTCTGTCCAGTCAAATCGACCAGAGCCTAGTAGAAAACTGCAAGTCTGGCACTTAACAAAGACCCAAAGCGACTTAAAAAATCAGTGCCCATGTGAGGTGCAAATCGATCACGGTTTGCACTGGCCATCGCCAGATAACCAAACTCCTTACCGCCACTAATTACTTCACCGTTGACAGCATTGCGATAGTTACCTTTATCGGCAGAAAGGCCATTTATAGAATGTACCGACATCGCGTCCGCAAGACGTATTATCGCAATCGATTTAACTTCACGAGAGCTATCAGGGAAAAACTGTTCAAC
>CAYPDN010000367.1:0-3992 GCA_964409445.1 uncultured Granulosicoccaceae bacterium | reverse complement strand
CCACTGATTTGGGTAATATTTACCTTTAGTTCGGTAATTTCCGCACGCGCACCCGTACCGTTTGCCCAATACTAACCCTTAGCTGGTTGCTGACAGAAGCAGGAGCTGTCCCGATTGCGCGCCTCTGGTTCGCAACACTTCATGGATGAATTTTTAGTCAGGGGAACTGGGGGTGAGACACCAGGCCCAGGGACAATTTTTAAAAAGGGAGCATTGCAGATGATATCACTAGCAGAGTTTTTTACGTTCGATCGATCCCTGTTGTATCTTGGAATAGCGGCAGGCGTTTTAAGCACCTATGCATACATCCCATATATTAGCGACACGATACAGCGCCGAACTCAGCCACAACGTGCTTCCTGGCTGATCTGGTCAGTGCTTGGCTCAATCGCATTTGCATCACAGGTATACGAAGGTGCAACCGCTTCACTTTGGTTTGCAGGTGTACAAATTACCGGAACGATCACAGTTTTCGTTCTATCCATCTGGGTAGGCAAAGGGTGTTTCCTGAGCAAAGCAGACAAACTGATTCTGCTAACTGCTTCTTTAGGACTGGTGCTCTGGTACTTTACTGAAACAGCAGCCTATACGCTTGGGATTACAATTAGCATCAGCCTGTTGGGCGGACTAGCTACAGTTGCAAAGGCTTACAAGGATCCCGACAGTGAAACATTATCTACCTGGGTAGTTTCACTGATCGCCTCGGCATGTGCAGTGCTGTCAGTTGGCAAAATGGATTTAATCATTCTTGCCTACCCTTTGTATTTGTTTACTTTGTACTTTGCATTTGTTGTTGCCATTCTGGCTGGCCGCATGCGCTCAGGATATGTCTCTTCCAGGGATGAACTGACCATATCTCATCATCTGCCTGGCAATCTTAGTAGTCAGATAAGAAGGCCATAACCTTTAAATCATAAACATAATTTACCAAATTAAGACCCGTATTATTTCAACGATGCACGGACACACTACTGGAAAGGAATCATGAATAATTACTTACAATGGTACCAGCTTGTTGGTGTACTAGGCACAATCATATATGTAGGGAGCTATACACTAACTCAGATTGGCTGGATCCGCGCACCTGGATATACCTACAGCGTATCTAATCTAATTGCAGCAGGCATGGTCGGAATCAGTCTTTTGTATGACTTCAATCTGGCCAGCGCGTTGATACAGCTGCTGTGGATTGTGATTAGTATTGTCGGTATTACCAAACTTGTAAGGTGTAGTTCTGCAGGCTCAACGAACTTTCACGGTGACTCTCTGGGATAGGGCATGCAGGTTCACGTCTCACATCGCATCAGCGGGCCAACTTTATGCCATTCATTCCAGCTCAGGGTAAGTTTGTCACCGCGCAGGCGAAAGTTGATTCTGTAACTGCGAACAGAGTCTTCACCACACTGACCAAAGGCTTGCACAAAGAGACCGTTCGATTCTGAAAATGCATTACTCCAGTTCAGACGACACCATACTTCACCATGTCCGAGCCAGTCAGGTTTAATCTCAAACGGTGCTGCTAATTTTGTTCCCGTTGGAATAATAAGCTCACGTGCACATTGTGCTTCAGTACCCCACTCTCCATAAAGTGATTCATGGCCTGCAGCATGTACCAGTGTGGCAGAGAAAAGAAGTATCAGGAGTGTCCGCATGAATTATCCGATAAACGTGATTGAACTGAGGAACCTCTGATCAATCGCTCACGTCCCAGATTTGATCTATGTATGGGACGGCCTATTTTTCCGAGCGCTTCGTTGCGATTTTTATCAAGGGAACAACCATTCATTGCCCATTCATTGATCAAAGTGAGACGCCTCGCTCTCGAAAAAATATGCCTGCCAGAATGGCCGCGCGCAATTAATCAGAGGTTCCTATTAAAATCTAAATACCTGTCCCAGTGCAACAGACAATCTGGGATCAGAGCTGTCACCTTCAGGAGTATCAAGCGGCACTGCCACATCGACTCTCATCACTCTTCGACCTAATAGCGCATTAGAGCCGAGTCGCAAACCTGCTCCAAAAGATCGCCTGATTTCAGGTGATGATTCACCCCTTTCTGATGTGAAGCCTGCATCGAAAAATCCGACCAGACCCAAATCGATAAAACCCAGCTGCCAACCGGGACTGTATCGGCTTTCCAGATTGAGGCGCCAGCGCTGACGACCTTCAAACTGACGTGCGTCATAACCTCTCAGGCCGCTATCCTCTCCCAGTGTAAACTGCGTTGGCAAATCAGTACCATCAATCCCGGTAGTGAAATCAGTATTTAAAGCCAGCGTAGTATTTTTAAGCGCAGTATTAAACGCCTTGAAACTTAACGTACCATTCCAGGGACGTTCACCGCTTTCTTCAAATTCTGCATTACCTCGAAAAGAAGCACTGACCAGTGAGTGCTCTCCAATACCTGCTGATTGCCTAAGCACCAGCGATACCACCGGCTCGGCTCTGGAGTTTGAACTTGCAGCATTAAAGTCTTCAATAAAGTCTATACCAAACTGAATTTCTGCCGTCCCGCCAAGGCGCAGGTCCTGGGTAAAGTTCAAGGTGTCGATACCCTGTACTTTTTTAAATTCCGAAATTCTGTCAAGACCAAGCAGACCACCTGCAAACAGGGTTCTCCTGTCTTCAGGGACTGTGATCTCTGCGGCATTCACACCTTGCGCTGCTGCGTAATCAATTTGGGTAAAGCTTCCTGTCACACCCTTTCTGAAGTAGAGATCCTGTGTTCCGGTACGCCATACGTGTGAACCTGCAATTCTCACTCTGTCTTCCGGGACTTCTATGGCAGATAAGCCACCACTATAGAATGTTGTGTTTTCCTCTGTGTTGTCTGCCGCGATTGCCCAGGCACGGTTATCACTGAGTGACCGGAACGGATCATTCAGCCTGAAAGATACAAAATCGCCTTCGTCTGTTCGTCCGATTCGGTATTCCGCGCGCCACGGTTTTTCGAAAAAATGCAAATCCGATAAGACCACTGAACCAAGAAAGTCGTCTTCGGTTGTACGAGACAATTGGAAGGTTAATCTATTGCCGGTACCCAGCAGATTTTTTTCTCCGGCAGTAAAACGGATGTTGCCAATACCCCCCAGAAAAGAACCAGACAAGCCGCCAACCAGAGAAAAGTTATCCCGGGTTGCAATGTGCAATTCAACGCCATTTTCACCGGTAACGAGGTTTGCCGAAACGGTGGCAAATATTCCAAGATTGCGAAGTCTTCTCTCGGCCTCTGCTACATCGGCAACTAAAATTGTATCCCCGGGACGGATTCCCACTTCACGCATGATCACAGATTCGAGCGTGACTTTATGAAACCGATCAACACCACTGGCCATTATACTTAGCGCCGATGGCGGCGATTCCGCACCGCTTTGCTCGTTGCCCGATGCCTCAAAAATATTGCTGCGATTCACAATAATGCTTGAAATCACAACCTGAGCTTGTTGCTTGTCATTGTCAGCCGCCACCCCCGAAGCGGGCAAGATAAACAGCAGCCAATAGAGCACCAGCCGGCCCAATACTCGAAAACATTTGCGGTGCTGCGATTGATTCATATTTTCTGCAGTGGATGAGAGTTGTTGGCCGCAGGCAGCGTTCGAAGAGTCAAGAAATAGTCACGTATACCGACATAGATAAGATATGCAGTGATCAATTCGCTTGATCTGCCACAAACAAACCCGGCGCGCCATATCTGGCCGCATTACTCGGCCCGACTGACATGCTCGCTATTATAGTTACCCAATCAGGGAACAGTATCTACCAGGCAGGCTGTGCCGCGCTGTGAGTATTCGTTCATATTTTTCACAGCAGGCGACTCAGGACCACCATCGTTCAGACCATGGTATATCAGCGCTGCGTCATTCATTAGTGGCAATCTCGCTGTTGTTGGTTCCGCTTCAGGTCCAATCGCAGGATCTGACTGGCCTGCTCTCACAGGCAGTAGCGTTTGAGAAGGCCGCAGACTACGAAAATGCCGCAGCGAGCTACCGCGA
>CAYPDN010000366.1:0-3994 GCA_964409445.1 uncultured Granulosicoccaceae bacterium | reverse complement strand
ACCATAAGTATTTCTTTGCTCATAAGTAGCTATACCTTGCGCAAATTGCCTGTATTTATCGGCCCTGCACCTGGGGCCTGTACTAATTGCTTTGCTCTATTCATTCTCGCTAGACCAAAGCCTGTTTACCAAAGGGGTTGCACACCCTTCTGTCTATTTTTTACTTTCATTCAACCTCGTTTTTTACCAGTAGCAGTAACGAGATTGGCCGACTCAATATCATTCAATTGAAGCTCATGTAAATCGCCATCAACTTCAACAACAACCAGTCCATTTTCAACCTGCGTTACAACTCCCTTGTAATTACGCCTGCCAGAACCGGTAACACCCAACTTAACTTTAACCGTGTTGCCTATCTGTTGTTCAAAGTCCGCAGCACTAAACAACGGCCGATCAACTCCCGGTGAAGACACTTCAAGGCAATACTCACCGGCGATAAGATCTTCGACATCAAGTGCTGCACTAACCTGACGACTCACGGCAACGCAATCTTCTACAACAACACCGGAACGATTGGGTCCCGACTCACCAGTGCCGTCATCTTCACCGGTTGCTTCTTTATCTATATAAACTCTGAGTGTCAGCCCTGACTCACCCTGACCCAGAGCCGCACCCACGAAGGTGTAATCCATGCCCTCGACTATGGGGGACAGAAAATCCCAAATATTTTCTGGTGCCCTTCTCATTCAAAATCGTGCATTCAAATTTCAGCGTGTGTCCCAAAAAATTCGCAAGCAAACCTCACTTTTAAAAAATTTGGCCCAACAACAAAAAGGCCCCTTAGCAGGGGCCTTTTTAATGATCCGTGGTAGCGGGGGTAGGATTCGAACCTACGACCTTCGGGTTATGAGCCCGACGAGCTGCCAGACTGCTCCACCCCGCAACTGCAATTCGCAATGATAGAAGCAATTTGCCGTAAATACAAGTTTTTTGGTCGCGCCAGACCCCGAAAACAGGCAACTATGACTGCGCAAAAGAGCCTGCTCAGAAACCCGGAAGCGGGTTCCGACTACAATCCAAAAGCCGCCGCGCAGGCCGCCATGATCAGGCCGGGAAATACACCAAAAAACAGGATTGCCGCACCGTTGATGGTCAAGCCGATTTGCACATCCATCGGCGCCAGCACAGGCTGTGGCTCGACCGGCTCATCGAAGAACATGTACTTAATTACTCGCAGGTAGTAAAACGCGCCAACGACTGAGAAAATCACCGCAATTACCGCCATCCAGACCAAATCGGCCTTGACCGCCGCGCTCAGCACCGCAAGCTTTGCGTAAAACCCCACAGCAGGGGGCACGCCAGTCATTGAGACCAGCAGAAGCATCATGACGAAGGCATAAACCGGGCTGCGACGGAATAAGCCGCGAAGATCAGTCAGCAGATTTACCTCTACGCCCATTCGATCCATCGCTAAAATGACACCAAAGGCACCGAGGCTGGTGAACGAATAGGTGATCGCATAGAACATGGCAGCGGAATACCCTTCCTGACTGCCAGCGAGAATACCCAGCATGATGAACCCGACGTGAGAAATTGTCGAGTAAGCCAGCATTCGCTTGATCGACACCTGCGCCAGTGCAATCAAATTGCCAAGCACAATTGACAGCAACGCCAAAACAATCAGCATTCCCTGCCAGCTGCTGTGGGCGGTCTCGAGCCCGTCTATGAGAAAGCGAATAGACAGTGCGAAGGCTGCGATTTTCGGCGCTGCTGAAATATAAAGAGCGACCGAGGTTGGTGCACCCTCGTATACATCGGGTACCCACATATGAAAAGGCGCTGCGCCAAATTTAAACGCGATTCCAACAACCACAAACGCCAGCCCGAACACAGCAGCCGTACTGCCCTGACCACCGATCGTGAGCTTTGCTGCAATCTCATCAAAGTGCAAACTGCCGGTAGCGCCGTAGATCATTGAGATGCCATAAAGCAGCGCACCGGAGGCCAGTGCCCCGAGAACAAAATACTTCATTGCCGCTTCTGACGACTTTTCATCATGGCGCTTCAGCGCCACCATTGCGTAAAGCGACAACGACAGTAACTCCAGACCCAGATAGAGAGTCAGCATTGTGCTGGACGAGACCATGATCATCATGCCGAGCACACCACTCAGTGCCAGCGTATAGTACTCGCCGTTGGTAATTTTGTGAGCGTTCACGAAGTCTCGCGAGTAAAGCAGCACACCGATGGATACGATAAGAATCCACGACTTACAGACGACGCTCATCTGATCCATTATAAAACTGCCGCCAAAGGCAGTCACAGCACCAGTCTCGGGTGAGATCCACCAGGTCAGGATCAGTGTTACCAACAACGCCACCTGCGACAAACCATAAGCCAGTGGGCGACGATCTTCTGTGACAAACAGATCGCCAATTAATATCAGGCAGATCGCACAGAGCAAAAACATTTCCGGAGCGGCTAGTCCTAGGTTATCCATTAGTCTCAGCCCCTACAATTTTGATGTGGTGACATGCGCCACCAGGTTTTCAATAGTTGCATGCATCATGTCAACCATCGGCTGTGGCCACAGACCGAAGAACAACACCATCGCCGCCAACAGACCCAGCATAATTTTTTCACGCTGATTGATGTCAGTCAGTGCTGCAACTTTATCGTTGCCAATATCACCAAAGATTACGCGCTTGATCATCCACAACGTGTAGGCAGCACCCAGTATCAATGTGCTCGCGGCAAGAAACGCAAACCAGAAGTTAGCTTTGAAAGTTGCCAGTATCACCATGAACTCACCAACAAATCCCGAAGTCCCCGGCAAGCCGGCATTGGCCATGGCAAAGAAAACTATAAATGCTGCAAACAGTGGCATGGTATTTACAACACCACCGTAGTCGGCAATTTCACGTGAATGAACGCGATCGTACAAGACGCCAACACACAGGAACATGGCCGCAGAAATAAAACCATGGGAGATCATCTGTACCATTGCACCTTCAAGTGCCATCACTGCGTGACCACCACCTTCGCTACCTATTTGAGCACCTTCTCCCGAGTTGGCAAGGATGCCAAAGATGATAAACATACCGAGCGTAACAAAACCCATATGCGAAATAGATGAATAGGCGATCAGTTTTTTCATGTCGGCCTGAGCAAGTGCAACAAAGCCGATATAAACCACCGCAATCAATGAGAACAGAATCACCAGCCACGCAAGCTGCTGACTCGCATCCGGCACAACAGGCAGACTGAAGCGCATAAAGCCGTAGCCACCCATCTTCAACATGATTGCAGCAAGCACCGCAGAACCTGCCGTGGGTGCTTCGACGTGTGCATCAGGTAGCCAGGTGTGAACCGGCCACATCGGAATCTTGACCGCAAATGCGACAAAAAATGCAAAGAAAATCAGCGTCTGGGCATTGCCTGCCAGCGGAAGTTCATGCAGCGCCTGAATCGCAAAGCTGTCTGCCTTGCTGCCCATGTAAATCAGTGCGATCAGCATGAATACTGAGCCCAGAAAGGTATACAGGAAAAACTTGATCGTGGCGTAGACTCGCCGCGGTCCACCCCAGATACCAATAATCAAAAACATCGGGATCAGTGTTGCTTCAAAGAAGATGTAAAAGAGAATTGAATCTGTTGCTGCAAACACCCCAACCATGAAGCCCGTCATGATAAGGAATGACGCGAGATACATGGCAGGCCGGTCCTGAATAACTTCCCAGGCAGAGATCACAACGACCACATTGATAAATGTTGTCAGTATGATCAGTGGTGCGGAGATTCCATCAACACCCAACCCATAGTTAATACCGAACGACGGCAGCCATGCCGCGTGTTCGACAAACTGCATTTCAGCAGTCGAGTTATCAAAGCCAAAATACAAACCGAGGCTTAGCAAAAAGGCGAGGATCGAGATGACCAATGCCGTCATGCGACAACGCTGGTCACCGACAAACAGCGTCAGCAGTCCACCGAGTATGGTCAACCAGATGATTAAGCTTAGTATTGGCATCAAGCGTGACTACGTTGTGAAAAG
>CAYPDN010000365.1:0-4005 GCA_964409445.1 uncultured Granulosicoccaceae bacterium | reverse complement strand
CTGGAAGAGTTGGACGAAGGTCGAGGTATCAGGCATCGTCTCTTTGCCGGCGACTCTCCGATGAGTCGCCGCTATTTTATCGATCAATTGAGTGGTGAAACGACGTTCAGGCAGGAATTTAATGCGCTGCTTGCAGGTTCCATATTTGCCGCATACCGTTTTGAGACACCAGTCTTAAGCAGCAATAGCATGGACAAACCCTTCGAGTTTGTTTTAATTGACGCACCGAATCTGTGCCGTCAATCTACAGATCCTCACACCTTCGCTCAGTACTTCACCTGCGAAGAGCCTGTTGTAAAGTTTAAGAGTCTGGGTGCAGATGCAACATTGATTTCGCCCGCGCCAATCAGTTCTGATCAGAACTGTTACAAACATCTGGCAGGTTTTGTTCGTAACGCCCCGGCTGAGCAGATCGATGCTCTGTGGGAGTTAGTCGGTGAATCGCTACAAAACAATACCGGCCCGGTTTGGTTCAATACCGAAGGCAGCGGTGTGGCGTGGCTGCACATCCGGTTGGACACGCGGCCCAAGTATTACGGACATGCGCCGTATAAAACTGCTGCGGGCTCAGGCATATAAGTATATCTGTCGCGGACGGACTTTTTGGAAAAACGCCCCAATCCAGCGATTAAGACCCAAAGCTTAAACTGCGTTGTTACACCCTGTTACAAGTCGATACACCGCTGCAATGCTTTACATCTGCTGCTGGCCGAAACTATGTTTGCCATAAGGCATTACCAACAAACAGGAATGAACCATGAAACGCTCAACCAAAATATTTACAACTGTTGCACTAACCGTCGGCCTGATCGGAGGTGCTGCTGCTGTCGGCAAGCAAAAATTCGGCAGCCACGAGAAACGTGCAGGCTACGTAGCAGCCTATATTGCTGACGAACTGGAACTGGACGCTGTTCAAACTCAGGCATTGGATGTATTGAAAGACCAAATGCTGTCAGCGCACCAGACTATCAAAGCGAAGTCAATCCGTGAGGAGGCCACGGCACTGCTCAACGCCGAAACGTTTGACCGGGCCCAGGCGCTGGAACTAATCAATGCCAAAACTGCGTCAGTCAACGAGCAGGCGCCGGATCTGGTTAACGCGGTCGGCGATTTTCTGGACAGCCTGAACAGTGAGCAAAAAAACGAGATGCTTGAGATAATGAAAGAGCATCGCGGGCATAAAGGTCGTCACAAGCGCGGTCATTAAACAATCCTTCAATTTGTTTCGCTGGTCGGGGCACACCCGGCCAGCATCGCAGCCAGTGACCGAATAACGCTACAATAGGCAACTGCTAATACCCGGTACCGCAATGCTTAAGGTTTTAATAATTGATGATGATGAGAAGCTCACCCAGCTGGTAAAGGAGTATTGTGCGGGTTTTAATATTGACGTCACTGAAAAACATTTGCCCTCTACTGGCCTTGCGTACCTAAAAAGTGTCAGATTCGATGCGGTGATTCTTGACGTCATGCTTCCTGAAATGGATGGCTTCGAAGTATGTAAAGCGATACGCAGTTTCAGTGAAATACCTATATTAATGCTCACAGCGCGTGGCGATGTAATGGACCGGGTTGTAGGGCTTGAGCTTGGTGCTGACGACTACCTGCCTAAACCTTTCGAACCACGAGAACTTGTCGCGAGAATGAATAGTATCGTCAAACGCAAACCGACAGAGTCTGGTGTGCTGGTGTTTGAAGGGCTGCATATCAATCAGCAGGAAAGACTGGTAAAGGTGCAGGACAAGCCGGTTGATCTGACCACAATGGAGTATCAGCTGTTGCTACTGCTGGCTACATCTCCGGGCAAGGATTTCTCACGAGACGATATCCTCAATAGTCTCAAAGGCACAGAAACAGAATTGTTCAGTCGTTCTGTAGATATTCTGATTAGCCGTTTACGTAACAAACTAAAGCCTGCTGCACCAATTAAGACTGTATACGGATCTGGTTACGCTTTCGTTGCACCTTCCGGCCATATGTAATCAGACAGATAACCGCAGGACTGATTCTTTGTTGCAAAAATTACATCAATCACTGAGCACACGACTGTTATTGCTCTTTTTGCTCACCAGCTTGTTGATTGTTGGGTTGTTGGTAGGATCTCTTTTTCATGCTATTGGCGCTCAGTGGCGTTACTCCATCGCACCACATATTGAACAGTATCTGGACTACGTAAATGAAGATCTTGGTTACCCTCCGGATCAACAACGCGCCAAAGAGCTTGCACAGAAGTTATCAATCAATATTTACGTTAGAGGGCCAGATACAAGTTTTTCAACCAGTGGTAAACAACTGGATGTAGATGATCTGGAGTTCAAAGATCGAAGCCATCTGCATAGAAAACGTTTGCGTAAACGCGAGCAAATCCGGCGCATTGATGTGGGTGAACACGACGATCGCACGGTACTGAGAAACAAAAGTGGTGAGTACAGCGTGTACTACGAATTGCAACATCGCCAGGCACGCTCACGGCATAAAGATAATCTGTGGATTCCACTTTGCCTGCTGGCTGCAATCCTCGGCGGCTGTTATCTGTTAATACGGCGTATGCTGCGGCCGGTTCAGGATATTAAACAGGCAGTGCACGCAATGGGTGCGGGAAATTTGAATACCCGTGTACCGGTACGTTCGAACAATGATCTTGGCACTCTTTCGGCAAGTATCAACACGATGGCCACGGATATTGAAAAGCTTCTTGATGCAAAACGTCAGTTACTGCTTGGCGCCAGCCACGAGCTTCGCACACCGGTTACACGAGCAAAGATCGCAGCACAAATGCTGGACGAGTCTGCCAACCAACAAAGGATAATTGCAGATCTGGATGAAATGGAGTCTCTTATTGCAGATATTATGGAAAGCGAACGTGTCACCGGCGGACATTTGTCGCTCAACATCAGCCGGGTTAATCCGACGGAGCTTGTTACTTCAGTCATTCAGGAGCTAAGCGCTGAGGGCGAGGTGGACGCTAAATTTGGTGCCGAGCTGCCTGATGTTAACGCCGATGCGGCGCGGTTACGGCTGCTGTTGAGAAACCTGATCAGTAATGCTCTTGACCATGGAGAGAGTGAAAATTCTCCATTGGTCACTGTAGCTTGTGACAACAATAACCTGACAATATCGGTCATTGACTACGGACGCGGCATAGCGGCCGAACATCTGAGTAGAATAACAGAACCTTTCTATCGAGCAGATGCGTCGCGAACCCGATCCACCGGTGGATTTGGACTCGGTTTACATCTTTGCGATCTAATCGTTCAAGCGCATGGGGGCACGCTGAAGATAGATAGTACGCCGGGAGGCGGTACAACGATGATCGTTAGTTTACCTTGTGGGCGGATTGATACGGGCTAAGCCGATAACAGTGCAGTAGCATAAAACAGCATAAACCTGGGACGACGATAAAGAATCGAAAATGATGTCAGATACAAATATTAAAGTAGCCATTGGTGGTCTTGGTGCAATTGGTCTTAAAGTCGCCAGGTATCTGGATGCCGGAGAAATACCGGATATGGAACTCAGCGCGGTTTCAGCACGAGATCAGGCGAAGTTAAAACGCAATATAAGCGACTTTAGAAAACTACCCCAAATGCTACCAGTCGAGCAATTGGGCCAGCATGCAGATATCGTTATTGAATGCGCGCCAAAAACAATCTTTACTGCAATTGCAAATTCGGCCATCGATAACGGCTGCACTTTCATGCCGCTGTCTGTTGGTGCGTTGCTGGACAACATGGACTTGATAGATCGTGCGCGTACTAAGCAAGCAGTGATATTTGTACCGACTGGAGCACTGTTAGGTCTTGATGCCGTTAAAGCTGTCGCGGAAGGTGAGGTTAACTCTATTACTCTGGTAACTCGCAAACCACCTGGTGGTCTTGCGGGAGCCCCTCACCTGATTGAAAATTCCATCAATATTGAAAACCTACAGCAACCTCTGCGAGTTTTTGAAGGCACTGCAAGGGAAGCGGCCAGAGCTTTTCCGGCTAATGTAAATGTTGCAGCAGC
>CAYPDN010000364.1:0-4014 GCA_964409445.1 uncultured Granulosicoccaceae bacterium | reverse complement strand
TGTCTTTTGTATTGATCGCAGCACCCATTGCTATTTTAATTGGCTTATTGCTGGGCATCTGGGCTTATAAAAACAAAACGGTTGAAACCATACTCAACCCACTGCTCAATGTCGCGCAGATCGTACCGCACTTCTCTTACTTAATCCCGGTGATGGTTTTCTATGGCATCGGTGATCACGCCGGTGCAATTGCGACCATCATTTTTGCCACACCACCGATGGTGCGACTGACTATACTCGGATTAAAACAAGTACCACCGGAAGTCACAGAAGCAGGATTAATGAGCGGCTGCAGCAGCTGGCAGCTGCTGCGGCGTGTACTGCTCCCAACCGCCCGACGAAACATTCTGATTGGCGTCAATCAGGTCATTATGCAATGTCTTGCAATGGTGGTTATCGCATCACTAATTGGCGCTAAAGGACTCGGCAATGACCTGTTGATTGCACTCAACAGACTACGCATTGGATTGGCACTTGAGATCGGCATTTGCATCGTACTGATTGCGATTGTACTCGACCGATTGTCGCTCGCATGGGCCAACAAGCAGACCGACTACTTTGCTGACCAGTCATTCAGGCAACGGCACAAGTACGGTCTGATGTTCCTGGCCGTTTTTGCGATCGGTGTTGTGCTCGCCTACCTGGGCAGATTTATCTTCAAAGAAGGCTTTAACTATTTGTATCTAATTCCGCACAACAAAGGCATCACTACAGCGGCCTTCTGGCAATCGGGCGTCGACTGGATCTGGGACACTTTCTTCTACACCCTCAAAGGCTTCAACGAATGGTTTATTGTTGATGTACTGCTCCCGGTGAAAAAGGCCTACCTGGCCATGCCGGTTGTGGCAACTTTCACCCTGGCTATGGGCATCGGGTATATCGTTGGCGGTATACGTTCGGCCCTGATCGTTGGCGGCTTCCTCTTATTTATCGCGCTAACCGAGTGGTGGGACAGAGCGTTAATCACAGCGTACCTGATATCAATGGCAACTTTAATTTCAGGTTTTATTGGAATAGTTGTCGGCACTCTGGCTGCCCAATACGACACCACGTCAAAGTTTGTTCTAACCCTATGCGATACCTTCCAGACATTTCCATCATTCATCTACCTGATACCGGTAATGATGCTTTTCGGAGTTACCGATACATCAGTATTAATTGCAATTGTTGTCTATTCCACCATACCTGCAGCACGCTATACGGTAGAAGGACTGCGCAGCGTACCAGAGTCACTACATGACGCAGGTTCTATGTCCGGAGTTAATCGCATCCAGCGCTGGCTCAATATCGAACTGCCATTATCGTTCCCGCATTTGGCACTCGGCTTAAATCAGACTGTGGTATTTGCTTTGTCTATGGTGGTGATCGGCGCGATGATCGGCACCGACGATCTCGGGCAGCTGATTCTTAAATCACTATCTGACAGACAAGGTATTGGCAACGGATTGATACTGGGTTTTTGCATTGCGTTTATCGGTCTTGCTGTTGATCAGATACTGCGAACCTGGGCTAATCAAAGAAAGCAGGCCCTTGGCATGGAATAAAAAAGGGTATGGAATAGAGGTATAACTTAGAATCTAATAGTTACACGAGTTCCCGACCCCTGCTCGCTTTCAAGCTCAATTTCCCAGCCATAGTTCTGGCAGCTATGCTTTACTATTGCAAGCCCTAATCCCTGATGCTGGCCGTCGCTTTGACCCGTGTTTTGGTACGTTCCATTTTCTGCATCAGCACGAAAAAATGGTTCAAAGGCCTGATCAATCGTGTTGGTGTCCATACCGACGCCAGTGTCAGCAACCAGTATTTTATTGCTGTCGACCGTTACCTGAATACTGCCGTTGCTGGTGTAACTAAACGCATTGCCCAACAGGTTACCGAGCACAATGGACAACACAGATTCCGGCGCCTGAACCCTTAGTTGACCACGGTGGGAAATATTACTGTCGTTGTTTTTATCTGAGTGAACCACAGAAAGCTGGGCCAGCAGAGTATCAGCAAGATCATTGACATTCAGCGGTGTCGCACTGTCTGAATCAGAACTTTTCTCTTCTCTGGCCAGTATTAATAAAGTATTTAGCAAGTCACCCATCTGGCGCGAGGTACGTTTTATTCGCTGCACGGCTCGAGCAGGTGCCCCGTCAAGTTCCAACAGCTCAAGCGATGACGCCGACCCCTGAATAACGGCAAGCGGTGTTCTGAGCTCATGCGATGCGTAGCGGGTAAAGTTTCGTTCGCGTTCAATGGATGCACTGGATCTCTGCACAAAATGATCAAGTGCGTTGGCAAGAATCTCCGTCTCTGAGTTGCTCGACTGATCAAGACTTGCAAGATTCAACTCGTTAGCATCTCTCTTGTTAAGATCAAAGTTCTCTATAACACTCGCGAGCCGCGTTATCGGCGACACCGCCTGCTTCGACAATACATACGCAAAAAAAGCAAACCCGTACATTGTTAGCAGCACAAGAATCAACGGCACCACACCAAAGTAGAAAGCCAGGTTGCCCACCGTGCCACCATCAAATAACAGATACAGTCGCTCACCATTTCTCTCACTGACATGAACTATCTGACGCTGCCCTTCAATGTCGACACGGTGCTGACCCAGGCCAAGTTTGCGATAGGAATCCGGTACCGTCTTTTGCTCGTCAGAGGACAAATAAGCTGCAAGATTCAGCGTCTGCGGTAACGGGAAATCTGCATTGTCAGCACGGTGATCCCAATAAAACTCGGCCTCACCCAGTAACGCCTTTTTTACCAGCAGGCGTTCGACTATAAGGCTGGCAGTGATAACACCAATAACGGTGACAACACTGATCAACACCAACTGCAGGAGAAAAACCCTGAGTAATCTCGATTGAACGCGATTGTTTGTTGAGCCGAACATCCACGCTGCCAGGTGACTTTCGATAGCATCAGTTTATCAAAGACCCTGTGCCGCAAGCGTGAATATGATGATGGCATCCAGCGGATGTGAACAGTAACAGCAGTATGCGTTACACTCGAATCTCAAAAATCAGGCATGCAAATGAATATCGACATCGAGTATCTGGGTGGCCCACAGGTCAAAGCGCTGAACCTGACTGACGCAGAGATTATCGCTGCCGTCGAGCGTGGCCTGGATGCTGCCGGTCGCGGGCAGACAGTCATAGAACCTCGCACACACTTAAAACCCGATGCAGGCACGGAGGGTCACTTCAACATACTTCGAGGTTACATTGAGCCACTCGATCTGGCCGGTGTAAAAATCGTCGGCGACTTTGTCGATAACTACAAAAACGGATTGCCGTCAGAAATGGCGCTGCTAAATTTGTTTTGCCCGAGAACCGGCATGCCACGTGCTGTGATAGATGCGGCTGGAATTACCGACATGCGCACCGGTGCACTGACCGCCATCGGTGCAAAGCACTTAGCACCACCCAACCCGAAACGACTCGGACATATCGGCGCGCGCGGTACCGCTTACTGGAACGTGCGATTGCTCGACAGCCTGTTCGACTTTGATGAAATTCGCGTACACAGCAGACGCGCTGAAAGCCGCAATGCGTTTGCAGAAAAACTTGAGCGCGATTTAGGTAAGAAAGTAATCGCCACCGACAACTGGCAGGACTGCCTGCAGGATGCAGACATTGGCGTTGAAGCATCGCGCCTGGCTGAACCGACACCGTTGTATGAGTCTTCCTGGGTTCGCAAAGGCGCACTCGTCGTACCGTATGGCACGATGAGCGCACTGCCACTGGATTTCACCGATCAGTTCGACAAGCTTGTGATGGATGACTTTGGACAGATCATGGCCGGACCATTCGGTGCACTTCGCCCACACTTAAACGCCGGCAGAATAACGGTTGAATCTTTTTACAGCGAAATAGGTGAGATAGTCGCACAGGCAAAACCCGGTCGCGAAACCGATGATGAAACAATCCTGTTCTGGCACAGAGGGCTCGCAACCAGTGATATCGCACTCGGCGCTTTCATGCTTGAGAAAGCCAGATCGATGAATTTAGTCAAAACCCTCCG
>CAYPDN010000363.1:0-4019 GCA_964409445.1 uncultured Granulosicoccaceae bacterium | reverse complement strand
AACTCACCAGCACCCAGTTTTGTCATTTTTTCAGCCCATTCAATGGCATCCAGACCAGTTTCTCTGCGACCGCCGTGAGTAAAGATTTCCCACCTCGGCGTCTCTCCCTCTTTATGTACTCCCTTGGCATCAATCGCTACCACAATGCACTGACTGCCAACATGATCAGCAGCCTCTTTAACCAGTTCCGGGTTGTGTACTGCCGCTGTATTTATACTGACTTTATCGGCGCCGGCGTTTAGTAGTTTTCTAATATCTGACACTGCGCGCACACCGCCGCCAACAGTTAACGGAATAAAAACTTCAGATGCCACCTGCTCCACTACATGATAGATGGTATCGCGATTATCAACGCTTGCCGTGATATCCAGAAACGTGAGTTCGTCAGCACCAGCGTCGCCGTATCGGCGTGCCGCCTCTACCGGATCACCCGCATCGACAATGTCGACAAAGTTAATACCTTTAACAACCCGACCGCCGTCTACATCAAGACATGGAATAACACGTTTAGCCAAACCCATTAATTGCAGGCCTTAAGACTTGCAAGCTGGTCGTGGGCACGTTGCTGCGCTTCCCCAAGCTCTATCGTACCGTCATACATAGCACGACCTACAATGGCACCTGTGACCCCATACGATGCGATCTGACAGAGTCGGTCGATGTCTTCATATGAATTTACCCCACCGGATGCAAACACTGGAATATCAATCTGTTCTGCCAGTGATGCCGTTGCCTGAGAGTTAAAACCCTGCATCATGCCGTCGCGTTCGATATCTGTGTAGACAATGCCGCTTACTCCGACACCTTCAAAGGATTTGGCAAGTTCTACTGCGTCCTGACCGGAATCTTCAGCCCAGCCACTCAATGCCACTTTCCCGTCGCGAGCGTCGAGCCCGACGATCACCTGCCCCGGGTGGTTTTTACAGAGACGCTCTACAATCGCAGGCTCCCGCACTGCCTGGGTACCGATGATTATCCATCGCACTCCCGCGTCTATATAACGCGCGGCGATTTCTTCATCACGAATGCCGCCACCAACCTGCACCTGCAAGTCAGGGTGTGCTTTGCATACCTCACGAATGAGCTCACCGTTACGCGGCTCACCTGCGAACGCACCGTCCAGATCAACAATGTGCAAACGACTGGTACCTGCATCCACCCAGCGCGTTGCAGTCGCTACAACGTCGCTGGAAAAGACCGTATTGTCTTCCATACGGCCCTGCTTTAAGCGCACACACTGACCGTCTTTTAAGTCTATAGCGGGAATAATTTGCATAGTGTCAGTCATTATTAATGCGGTTGCCATTCACTGAAGTTTTTAAGTAGCTGCAATCCATTTGCGGCACTTTTTTCCGGATGAAACTGAGTGGCAAACACATTGTCTTTCGCAATGGAGCTACAAAAGTCCCCAAGATAGTTTGTTTTGCCCGAAACGATGTCTGGCTCTTCCGGTCGCACATAATAACTGTGCACGAAATAAAAGCGCGCTGAATCTTCGATTTTGTTCCAAAGTGGATGCACCCCACTCTGAGACACTTCATTCCAGCCCATGTGTGGAATTTTGCTGCTTTCATCACCAGTGGCGCGCTGAAAACGTGAAACACCACCACCCACACAACCCAGACACTGCACACCGCCGTTCTCATCACTCGAATCAAACAACACCTGCAGCCCCATGCAGATACCAAGAAAAGGTTTAGTACGAAACGCGGACAAAACCGCCTCAGACAATTCATGAGACCGCAGATTCGCCATGCAATCGCGCGCCGCACCCTGACCCGGAAATACAACCCGGTCAGCGGATGCAATATCCTTCGCAGAAGAACTGATAACAACCCGGAATTGTGGTGCTACATGTTCCATAGCCTTAGCCACCGAACGCAGATTACCCATACCGTAGTCGACAACAGCAATTGTTGTCATGCGGCCGAGGCTTTCTTTTCAGTGATTAAAATATCCAATTACAGCACCCCTTTGGTAGAGGCAGCCTTGCCATCGAGCTTTACATCCTGTTGGACCGCCATCCGTATCGCACGACCGAAAGCCTTAAATATAGTTTCAATCTTATGGTGTTCATTATCGCCTTTGATGTTATCGATATGCAGCGTTACACCCGCATGATTGACAAAGCCGTGGAAAAATTCATAGCACAGCTCAACATCAAACGCTCCGACCTTGTCGCGCTTAAATTCACAGTTGAAGTACAAACCCGGCCGACCGGAAAAATCGATCACCACGCGTGACAACGATTCATCCAATGGCACATAGGCATGACCGTAACGGTTAATACCTGCTTTATCGCCCAGCGCTTTGGCAAACGCCTGCCCGATGACAATACCGGTATCTTCAACCGAGTGATGATCATCAATGTGATTGTCACCATCACAGTCAACTTTTAAATCCAGCATCCCGTGCCTGGCCAGCTGGTCGAGCATATGTTCGAAAAATGGCACACCGGTACTAAAAGCACCTTTGCCGCTGCCATCAAGATTTAGATCAACCACAATTCGGGTTTCATTGGTGTTGCGGGCGATTTTTGCAGAGCGTGCGGTCATGATTATTATTCAGAGGTTCAGGTGCTGACACCGGATTGGGTTATGGCCCGGACCAGGTTATGACGGAGGTTCCTGCAACCAGAATGTCACCGGTCCATCGTTTACCAGTGAAACCTGCATGTTGGCGCCAAACTGACCGGTTTGCACCCGACAGTCCAATTCGTCCGTCAGATTCACCAGTGTATCAAATAGACGGGCTCCGTCGATTGCGGATGCCCCTTTACTGAAACTCGGTCGCAATCCGCGTCCGGTATCTGCGGCAAGCGTGAACTGCGGAACCAGTAAAAGCTCACCACCGGTGTCCAGCAGGCTGAGGTTCATCTTTCCATCAGCATCAGAGAACACTCGATAGCGGGTAATTTTCTGCAGCAGCTTGTCGGCTGTGACCTCGGTATCCCCGGCTTCAATTGCGACCAGCACCATTAATCCGGCATCGATACTGGCGATCACCTCACCATCCACGGTTACTGAGGAAGAGGTAACTCTTTGCAGCAGCCCTATCACCTGAATATTACCTAGCCCGACTGAACCTAAATCGACTGAACATTGCCCAGGCCAGATTGTAACTGGTTATAGCCCGCTATTTCCCGCTAACAGGATTTATGCAGGTACTTCCACGTTATTTATTTTACAGGCCTGCTGCAACGTATTGTGAAGCAGGCAGGCAATTGTCATCGGACCAACCCCACCTGGTACCGGTGTAATTTTGCCTGCGACTTTTTCAGCGGATGCAAAATCGACATCGCCCACCAAACGAGTTTTACCACCCTCAGCGTCTATCCGGTTGATGCCAACGTCTATTACCGTGGCACCTGGCTTCACCCAGTCACCTTTAATCATTTCAGGCCGACCGACTGCGGCAACAAGAATATCTGCACGCAAACACTCTTCCTGCAAATTTCTGGTGCGCGAGTGGGTAATTTCTACCGTGCAGTTTTCCTGCAATAACAAAGAAGCCATTGGCTTGCCAACAATGTTAGACCGGCCTACGACCACTGCGTGCATTCCGGAAAGATCACCCAGCGCATCCTTAAGCATCATGATGCAGCCCAGCGGCGTGCAAGGCACAATACCCGGATCGCCAATCGCCAGCCTGCCAACGTTATTCAGATGGAAGCCATCGACGTCCTTATCAGGGTTGATATGGTTAATTACCGCCTCCTCTTCAATCTGCTTTGGCAGCGGCAGCTGCACAAGAATGCCGTGCACGGCGTCATCGGCATTAAGCTTGTCAATCAGCTTCATCAACTCATCCTGCGAGGTGGTGTCGGGCAGCTTGTGCTCAAAGCTCTGCATACCCGCTTCTGCGGTTTGCTTGCCTTTGTTGCGCACGTAAACCTGACTGGCAGGATCCTCCCCGACCAGGACCACAGCGAGGCCGGGCACGATATTGTGCTTCGCCTTCAATTTGGCGACCTTGTCTCCAACATCTGCCCGCAGGGTTGCTGCGAATGCCTTGCCATC